>PWHA01000031.1 GCA_003554685.1 Halanaerobiaceae bacterium | reverse complement strand
CTCAGGTGAGTAAGGCCAGTATATTTGAGTGTAAATATTTGAGTGTAAGAAAAGAAAGGCCCCTGGTATTACTAAAACTACCAGGGGCTTTACAGATGAGCTGTTTATTTTTACCTATAAGTGATAATTAAACAGCAAAATTACATTTAAAACTCTATATCTTTTGTTTCATCTGTTCCTGGTCTCCAGTAACTGTGCCCAAAACATCTACACCCGGTGCTATCAGCTCTACTGCAGGACCGGTGCTGGAAAAACTTGCTCTATTATCATTTTCATCAGAGGCAGCTACCGCTATAATCTCTTCATAAGCTGCAGGATAGCCTACATTCTCGCCCCTTCCACCAGGATTTCCATCATTACCGGCAGAGGCTACCAGCAAATGGCCATCACTATGAGCTGCTGCTACAGCATCACTCAGCGTCTCCGAGTCCCCCCCCAAACTCATATATTTATTTTTTATCTGAATTATGATAAGTTATATACAAACTATCCCGGAGTGCTTAAACTAGCTGCTGTTTTCAGAGGACAAATTTTGAAGCAGTTTGGAAACTTTCAGAAAGGTTTTAAAGGAGGGAAATATGAGTTTATCTTTTCACAGTAAGGTTGATATCCGTTTTTCTGCCGGAGAAACTAAATCAACAGGAGGAATAATAAAAGCGGCTGGCTGGCAGCGGGTTCTGATCTTTACAGATCCCCGGTTAAAGGAGCTGGGATTTTCCCAGCGGTTGAAAGAAATTATCAGTAAAAATAACTTAACGGTGGAGGTTTTTTCCGGGGTTAAACCGAATCCAAAAAAAGAAATAATTAAGCAGGGGGTAGAAAAAGCCCGGTATTTTGAGCCGGATGTTATAGCAGCTATGGGAGGAGGCAGTGTTTTAGATGCTGCCAAGGCAGCCGGTATCTGGTACAGCAATCCGGATAAAGATATTTTCCAACTAAAAGACCCTGGCGAACGTAAAAATCCCATGCTTCCCGTAATTACAATTCCAACCACTGCTGGAACCGGCAGTGAAATTACTTCCTGGGCTGTCATCACAGATCCCGGTAAACCGGCAAAGGTTAGCATCGGTGGTGAAAAAATGACACCAGCTGCTGCTGTCATTGACCCTGAATTGACCAGATCGCTGCCCTCTGAGCTGACTATCTGGACCGGCCTTGATGCCTTCAGTCACGCCCTGGAGGCTTATCTCTCAAAGTTTGCCAATGCTTTTATTCAAGAAATCTGCTATCTGGCTATGAAAAGATTAATTAAATATTTACCTCGGGCAGCCGATAAGAGAAAGGATCTTACCGCCCGCACGGAAGTTATGCTGGGCAGCCTGCTGGCAGGCTGGGCAATGGAAAATGCAGGCCTGGGGCTTGTCCACGGCATGTCCCATCAGGTATCCGCCTTTTACAATTATCAGCATGGGTTAACCAATGCCCTGCTTTTGCCCCCGGTGCTGGAATATAATTACGAATATTGTAAAGAAGAGCTCCAGGATCTAGCCGGCCTCTTTCCCGAAAACAAGGATTTTCTGGAAAATCTGGAGAGGTTTTATAATTCACTGGGCTTTAAAAAAGAATTAGAGATCAAAAGGGCTGATCTTCCCCAGTTAACCGCTCAGACATTAGAAAATGTCAATTCGCAAACCAATCCCAGAAAACCAGCAGCACAGGAGATTGAAGAGCTTTTTGGCAGGGCCTTTATAATCAAAGAATAAAATTAGACAAGAGAATTAAGTTAGATAATAAAATAACAAAATGAGGAATCCTCTCTAAAGTTTAAAGTAATGTTTCTTGCTTGAAGTAATGCATTTTCACTTCAAGCAAAAATCTGAGAGGATTCCTCATTTATAACTATAATTTTCGGGAATCAGGGCTTTTTGATACCTGTCCTATGATACCCTTTTAAAATAAAATCTGGCATTATTCAAATAAACAACAGAGATAACTTCTTGATATTTATCACTGGGCTTCTTAAGTTGACTTATTGTGATTTAGTATAAGATTTTTACAGTATAATTAGATAATTTGCATAGAACTTCCAGAGGTGAATTATTGAGATTTATCAGGAGAATTAAGATTTATTAGCGGAATGAGATTTAAATGAATCTAAAATTTAATTACTATAATCGTTATCATATCGTACCTGATTAAATCAGACCTTCTTCCTCCAGAAATTCGATTGCAGCTTCCTCAGGCTCATATCCCTCAACGTCCACCAGGGCATTTAATCTTTGCATGGTTTCATCGTCCAAAAGTTCGGATAAAGACTTTAATATTTCCTCTATTTCCGGATAATCCTCCAGAGTTTCTTCTCTGATTACCGGCGCGGCATTATAAACAGGATGAAATTCTTTGTCATCTACCAGATTAACCAGATCAAATCCTTCAATTCTTCCATCAGTAGCAAAGCCCATGGCCAGAGCCACATCTCCATCTCTAAGAGCTCCGTAGGTAATTCCGAGATCCATAATCTGAACTCCATCAAAGTGGAAATCATAATGTTCGGTGAGCCCGGGATAGCCATCTTCTCTAACAGAATATTCATGATCACTGGCAAAGACCCACTGCCCGGGATCGGGAGCTTTCACGCCTTCGTCTATGGCTTCAGCCAGATCACTGATGGTTTCGATGCCAAGTTCTTCCGCATCTACCTGCCGCATCATTACGG
>PWHA01000118.1 GCA_003554685.1 Halanaerobiaceae bacterium | reverse complement strand
AATCAGCTTTTAATCAATTTTAGTTATAAACCAGCTTTTAATCAATTTTAAATCAGATTCAAATCAGCTTCTCTTTAAATCATATTCAAATCAGCTTCTCTTATTGAGTTTTCTTATAAAGATTAAGTCAAAAGATTAAGCTGGATTTTTGCCAGGCAGACCTAAAAATTACAGCTGTCATATTTTGTTATCAGGATATATCAGAGTGATAATCTCATTGTGAAAATTTAGTAATAATTCTTATTTTATGATAGATATATGAAAATTATATCATTTAATTCAGGCAATAACAAGAAAATACAAATTTTAGGGAAAATTATTCCTGTAAATTATGAAATATTTTCCCCCGGGAGGTAATAAATACAGCTTGTAGACAGGAATAGCTGTCAATAATTCTTAAACTCTTGAGAATCTCTCTTATCCTGGTGTTATAAGTGATAATGGGTACCCGCTGTTAAATTTCAGAGTAATTCTTTTACTACAATTTTTAATTATATCAAAAACTAATAGTTTTTTATACAGGACTAAATACCTAATTTAAAGAAAATCGATAAAAAAATTTCTGTCTTCAGAATTCAGAACTGCTAAAATACAGGATTACTGCTATAATATAATCACAATAATATAATCACGTTAATTTGATAAGGTTCTTAAATTCTTTTTTCCGCGGCAATTATCTGAGGCGGGTCGGTGGGCTGATTGATGAATTTGTGATGCAGGACATTATAATCATGATAATTCAGGCCGCCTGCCCAGTCCAGCACCTGCTGACATTCCTCTTTGCCTCCCTGATGGCCGGTGTAAGCAACAATCACCAGCACTCCGCCGGCCCTGATAAGCTCCAGACTCTGCTTTAGAGCCGGCAGGGTAGTCTCTGCTGTGGTGATCAGCTCTTTTTCGCTGCCCGGCAGAAAACCGAGATTAAAGATTGCAGCTTTAATAACTTTTTTTCGGGAAAATTCTTTATCAGTCTCTTTTTCAGTTTTGTTGGCTTTCTTATCTTTATTCTCTTCATTATCTACTGCTTTATCTATATTATCTTTATTATCTTTATTATCTATATTATCTTTATCTATTCTCTCTTTATCCATTCTCTTATTTTCTTTAGTAGTTTTACCATAATCTTTATCCATTTTGCCGGTGAGCTCTTTTCCAATAAGCTCCTTAATTTTGCTGTGATCGCTTTTAATTACCCTGGCCCTGCTGCTCAGATTTTTCTCTTCCAGCAGACTGCGGGTCTTTGACACCGCCTCCTGCTGGATATCAACTGCCAGAACCCGGCCCTCATCGCCAACCAGCCCGGCCAGGAATACGGTGTCATGTCCATTACCACAGGTGGCATCCAGAACAAAATCTCCGGGAGATACAAATCTTTTAAGAATTAGGTGGCTCATTTCTACACCCTGGGGTAAAGACATGACTCTGTCCTCCATCTGTGAGTTTATAATCTGATTTCTGAGTTGAGCTTTTGATTTTTTGTAAGATTTTATTGCACGGTTTTTACCGGGTTTGTTTATCGGGTTTGGGGGCTTTCTCATTTTATTATCAGTAGATATTTTCCCTTATTATAAGAAGGTATTTCCCTATATTATAAGAAGGTATTTCCCTTTACTCTCAGTAGATATTTCCCCGGTTATGACTTAAACTTTTTCAAACAGCTGCCCTGGAGATAATCAAATTTCCTGCCCTGATAGTTGCCTCGCTCTTTCATCTCCTCCAGAATCATCTGATGGATCCTGCGGTTATCCAGTCCCCAGTTGACAAAAACACTGGTGTCGCGGGGGGCCCGGCCCAAAAGGCGCTGCACCGCAATCCGGGGGTCAAGATGCTCCAGGAAAGTAATTACCCGCTCGATGTATTCCTCCAGTGGGATGATCTCCAGCTCGCCGGCCTGATACTGGCGGGCAAATTCAGTGCCCTCCCGGAGATAGAGGGCGTGAAGTTTAACATTATCGACTCTGAGAGCGGAAAGAATCCGGGCGTTTTCCCTGACATCCTCCATTTTGTCGCCGGGAAGATTTAAAATCAGGTGAGCTCCTGTTTCATAATCACAGGTTCGGGAGGTCAGCACGGCATCAATAAACTGGGCCAGGGAATGGCCCCGATTGGCTTTCTTCAGGGTATGGTAATTAACTGTCTGCAGGCCGAGTTCCAGGCTCAGGGAAACGCTGCTGTCCACAGTATTAACCAGATCCCGGATGCCTTTGAGGTATTCATAGTTGACGCAGTCCGGGCGGGTGGAAAGCACTATTTCCACGATATCTTCGACGGTGAGAGCTTCTCTGACATACATCTTGAGCTTGCTGAGGGGGAGATAAGTGTTGGTGAAGTTTTGAAAGTAGGCGATGAACTTTTTGGCATTGTACTTTTCTCCAATGTGATCCTTAAGATCCAGCAGCTGCTGGCGGACCGATTCATCGGGTTCGCTTTCAAAGCCGGCGGCCTGCTCTCCGCAGTAATAGCAGCCTTCCTCTCCCAGCTGACCATCCCGGTTGGGGCAGGTCAGGGGCAGATTCAGGGGCAGTTTGTAGGTTTTCTCTCCGTGCTTCTCCTTGAGATATTGAGAGTACTTATAATAAATTGCCATCAATTACACCTTCAGTTGAGCTTACTTTATTTGGTTTAATAATTAGTCTAATAACCATACAATGTTATTTT
>PWHA01000215.1 GCA_003554685.1 Halanaerobiaceae bacterium | reverse complement strand
CTGTTCTTTAAAACCCCGACCTTACAGGGGGCCTTTCTAACCAGCTGTCCCACCAGACTTCTTGAGATCTTGGAAATATTCATTCTGCCGTGCCAGCCCAGCATCAGGAAATCCACCTGTTCATTTTTGATAGTATTGATAATTGTTCTGAATTTATTCCGGGAATATTTTACCCGGGGTTGAATCATCGTCCCGGTTTCAGCTGAAATTTTCTGAACCAGCTGGAATAATTCAGCCTGGGTCTCCTTTCTTTCTTGCATGAAACCCTCTCTTTCTTTTGCCGACCTTAGAGGCAGCTGTTCTGGAATTTCAATTATATTAAGCACAGATATCTCAGAATCTAATTCTAATCTTTCCAGCAATTTATTACTTATATTTAACAAAGGCCGGCCGCTGGCAGGGTTAGCAACAGCAGTTAGAAGATGATAATGAGAAAACTCTCTTTTTCCTGCTGCTGGCCCCTCTTTCCCAATTGCCAGAGAAAGATTGTCCGGGGTCCTCACCAGTGAAAAATCTCTCTTCCAGTCAATTTCAGCAGATATACCTTTAACTGAAGTTTTATTCTTGCTATAAACAAAATACCAGGCCAGACTGAGAACCAAAAGTGCTGCAGCCCCAATCTGAGCCGATCTGCTGGCAAGAAAAATTACTCCCGCCGAAGAAACCGCCCCTATAATTTGAATATAAGGATAACCCGGAGCCATGTAACTTGGCCGGTAATTTTCAGGAGGATTTATCCTCAATCCTATCAGCGAGATATTAACCAGAGCATAATTGACCAGAGTTAAAACTCCGGCTGAACTGGATAGGGTTTCAACATCAGCAACCAAAATCAAAACTATTGTAATCCCGCCGGTCAATAATATTGCCTTGGAGGGAGTATAATATTTCTCATGGATTTCATTAAATAATTCTGGCAGAATTTTATCCCGACCCATGGCAAAACTAATTCGGGAGGAAGCCAGCACTGAGGCATTAGCCGAAGAGGCGGTTGCCATAAGAGCGGCAAAAGTGACAGCCAGAGCCCCAAAACCACCGGCAAATACCCTGGCAGTTTCGACAATGGGCGCCTCCATATTGAGAATTCCCTCAAGAGGTAAGATGCCAGCTGCTACCAGAATAACAGCCACATAAAAAAAGGTAGGTATGATAACCGAGCCAAATAGAGCCCGGGGTAAATTCTTGCCGGGATTCTTAACCTCTTCAGCAACAGCCGCAATCTCTCCAAAACCAATAAAAGAAACAAAAACAAGAGCTGTAACCGGTAAAATCTCACCTCCCCCATAGGGGAAAAAGGGAGTTAAATTTCCCGGCTCAACATTTATTGCTCCCCAGATAACAAATCCCAAGAGAATTACCATTAAAATCACTGTAATTAGATTTTGAGTATTGCCGCTCTCCTTAACTCCTCGATAATTTATCGCAATAAATAACAGGCCAAAGATTAAGGCGATTGCTATGAAGTTGGCATTAAAGGGCAGAAGCAGAGCCAGGTATTCACCAAAACCCTGAAGATAAAAAGCAACGGCAAAGCAAAGGCTCAACCAGAGAGCTACTCCAGCAATAGTTCCCCAGAATGCCCCCAGGGCCCGGGAGATGAAATAATACAATCCCCCGCTTTTGGGCATGCCGGTTGCTACTTCAGCTGTGCTGGCAGCTGATATCAGAGCTATAATTCCAGCAATAACATAGGACAAAACTGCTGCCGGCCCGGCATTACCAATAGCAAAACGAGGCAGAATAAATATGCCAGCGCCTATCATTACTCCAATGCCAATAGTTAATGCTTCAATTAAACCTAAATCTCTTGCCAGTTCGTCCTTTTGCTGCAACTGCTGTTGATCTCTTTCTTTATCATCAGACATTTAAATAACCTCCAGAGATTTTATGGTCGGTACCGGGTTCCTCGCCTTTTTCCCAGCTTTTCCGCAATTTTTCGACATTTGCCGCACACTCTTTCTCAATCTCTACTGATTAAATACAACACCTGCCAATTATTCTCCTGCAATAAAACCCATTAACGCCCCCGCAATCCTCCTCAATCCTCCTTATTCTCCCCCCTGACAGGATAGACACTCTCCAGGGTTAAATTTTCATTTTGCCGGATTTTCTCGCAAAACTTCTTTACTTTTCTCCGGCCGACTGCCCTGGCAATCAAAACAAAGAAATCCTTCTGCCCAAAATCATCTTTAACAAAATTATCTTTGAGCAGTTTAATTTCCAGCTGCTGCTGCCTGATAAACTCTTTCAGGTTTTGCCTCGAAAATTCTCTTCCCTCAGCTGAAAGGCGAAAATAATAAGCAGAGCTGGAAAAGCAGGAGCTGCCATCTAAATCATCGTCTTCAACCAGCAAATTTTTTCCGGCGGCATTCTTATAAATTTCCTGTTGCTGCAGCGAGTTCACAGGCTTTTGCCTACCTCCAGCAAACGGGTCCACGAACTTTTGCCCGCCTCCTGCAAAAGAGTTTACAGACTTATACCTGTCTCCAGCACATTCAACAATTTTAATTATATCTGAAATTACCGAACCGGCAGTGGGGAGACTCCCTGCTCCTGGACCGGCTAAAAAGACATCACCCGTATATTCTCCTTTAATTTGAATGGCATTTTCCTCATTCTCAATCCCGGCCAGTGCTTGATTTTTTGGTATCATAGCAGGCTG
>PWHA01000015.1 GCA_003554685.1 Halanaerobiaceae bacterium | reverse complement strand
GGCCTGCGGGATCGGAACCTCAGGTAAATCCAGCTTTTCTACTTCAGGAAGATCGAAGGTTTCTCGGGCCTGAGGCTCACGGGTGCGGGCCGGGGGAGCAATTTCTTTACTTTCATCAGAGGTGGAAATGTTCGGATATTTTGTCCCGTTAATGAACTCCTGACCAATTTTTTTCATGACAGCCTCCCTTAAATTTATTGATATCGTCCAGATAGTTCACAGTAATGCTATTTTACTATAAATAAAAATTGCCTGCAAGCAGCTTCGAAATTCACAAAACTGGCAGGATTTCATATTTTTATGCAGAATTACTAAAGCACAGGAAAGAAATTCTGGTCTTGATCTTGGAAAAATCAATAGCTAGCAGTGGCTGTTTTTTAAAATTGTATCTTTATTTAATTCAGGAAGGGGCGTGGAATGATATATGCCTAAGGTTTATGAAAAACAAAGAGAAGAACTTATCAGTGATCTCAGTGATATGAGCGAAGTTGCGGAAGAGATGCTGCATAATTCTATTAAAGCCCTTGATGTCAAGGATTCCAATCTTGCCTGGGAAGTCATTGAACGGGACGATCTGCTTGACAATATGCAGTTTACCATTGAAGACAAAATTTCCCGGCTTTTAAGTGAAGAACACCCCCATGTTAGCGATGCCCGATTTGCTCTGGCTTCAGCTAAAATAGCTATTAATCTGGAACGGATTGGGGATCATGCCACCAATATTGCTGAAACAGTTATGGAACTAAAAAACGAAAAATATCTTGAGCCTCTGGTTATGATCCCGGAACTGGCGGATATTGTATCTGATATGTTGAGTGCTGTGCTGGAATCCTTTATTACCCGGAATTCAGATCTGGCAGAGGCAGCCTGCAGGAAGGATGAGAGGGCAGATAATATCTACGAGCAGATATATGAAAAGAATATCAGGCTGCTGGATGACTGTGACGGCACTCGTAAAATGAATCAGGTAGTGAGATTTATTAATGTGGCTAAATCCCTGGAACGGGTAGGAGACCATGCTACCAATATTGGTGAAGAAACAATATTTGCAGTTACAGGCAACAGGGTAAAATATTAAGTTCATGGCCGGCCATCAGGGGCTGGCTTTTTTGCAATTAAGTATTAAGTATCAGGGAAGAGGCACTGGAAGAATTTACTAAGGGGTGCATTTCAGGTATGAAAAAGCTGCTGACTGGAGGAAAGATCGTCCAGGAAACGGGAGTCAAAGAGAAAAATTTGCTGATTGCCGGTGAAAAAATTATTTCCCTGCTGGATCGGGAGCAGACAGTTCAGGAAGAGGTGGAGATCATAGATGCATCAGGGAATTTAATTTTTCCGGGAATTATTGATGCTCATACTCATTATCTGCTTCATTCCCGGGGAACAACAACCGCCGATGATTTTTTCAGCGGCTCCCGGGCAGCGGCTCTGGGGGGAGTAACAACCTTTATTGATTATGCTGACCATCAGCCTGATAAAACTCTGGCGGAATCTGCCCGGGAGAGAATAGCTGAAGCTGAAAATAGTGTGCTTGATTTTAACCTTCATCAAACGGTTCATCATTATAGCAGGAAACTTGACCGGGAGCTGGAAGAAATTAGGGAGCTTGGCCTCAGCAGTTTGAAGATTTTCACCACCTATAAAAAAGAGGGATATATGATACCGGAGAAAGATATTCCGGGACTGCTTGCTGCTGCCTGTGACAGTGATTTGCTGTTGACCGTACATGCAGAGGATGAAGCGGTAATTGAAGAGAGCCTTACTGAACAGGAAGAGGATGGGAAAGAGCTCTTTTTGAGCGATCATCCCGACTTAAGGCCGGCCCGGGCTGAGGAAAAAGCCGTGAAAAAAATTGCCCGACTGGCGCTGAAAAACAATTTCCCGGTTTATATCGCTCATGTTTCAGCTGCAGGTAGTGTAAAAGCCCTCCAAAGCTTTCGCGGCCAGGGGGGAAGAATTTTTGGAGAAACCACTCCTCACTATCTGCTTTTAGACCGCAGTTATCTGGAAAGGGAAGAACCGGAGCGCTATTTTATGGTTCCTCCTCTGAGAGAAGCAGAGCATAAGGAACAAATCTGGCAGGCTCTGCTGGAAGGCACAGTACAGGTAGTGGCCACCGATCACTGCGCCTTTACTCTGGAGCAGAAAAGGGAAAACCGCTCTCCCCTGGAGATGTTTCCCGGCCTGCCGGGGTCTGAAACACTTCTGCCTCTGGTTCATCATTTTGGAGTTAATACCGGAATGATGGATTACAGGGAGATGGTTAGAGTTCTGGCCGGCAATCCTGCCCGAATCTTTGGACTCTATCCTGAAAGGGGAGTTATTAGAGAAGGTTCTGTGGCTGATCTGGTGGTTTTTAATCCCGAGAAAAAGGTGGAGTTAGGTGATGAAATGGTCCAATCCCGGGCAGGCTATTCTCCTTATCAGGGTTTTAAAATCTTGGGCTGGCCGGAAATGACTCTTTCCCGGGGTGAGATAATTGCCAGAAATGGGAACTTTACAGGCAGCAGGGGCAGAGGTAGATTTATCAAAGCCGGAATATCGAGCTGTTTATCTGATGATAGTAACCTGCTTCAGGGAGTTTAATTACTGAGTCAGCTTAGACTATATTTTTATAAGTAAAAATGATATAATTGTTAATAAGGAATTCCAATTAAGGTTGCTGTGAAAG
>PWHA01000186.1 GCA_003554685.1 Halanaerobiaceae bacterium | reverse complement strand
GGTCTGGGAATCAATTCATAAACAAAAAAACTCCCCTAAGTTGAGAAGAACGAGATTTTTGTGATATAATTCAGATAAATAATAGAAGATTGTATAATCAAATATTTCAAACCTTCATTGGCTGATCCCTTGGTCTGCTCATCAGAAAGAAAGGAGAAAGTGATTATGATTCAGAAAAAAATTATTCAGCAGGTCCTCAATAAGGTTGAAGGCTGTACTTTTAAGGCCAGTTACTGGGATGGTGATAGTGATATTTTTAGTTCCGATGGCAGACAGGAACCGGAATTCGAGCTGATCTTTAATGAGAAACTGGATCTGGCAGAAATAAAACAAAGCCCGGAGTTAAAACTGGGAGAAGCCTACATGCAGGGGAAAATCGATGTCAGGGGCGATTTGCGGGAAGTTTTACAGGTCGGAGCCTGGAATGCCGATAAGATCGGCGGGGATGATAAGGAAAAATGGTATGACAGATTTATGGAGCGCCAGCGGAAGATTTCCCGGGAAGGCCAGGAAGAGGGGGTCCGCCATCACTACGATATTGGCAATGATTTTTTTAAGCTCTGGCAGGATGAGACAATGACCTATTCCTGTGCCTATTTTAAATCTCCAGATGATGATTTAAAAAAGGCCCAGCTTCAGAAAATTGATCACATCTTAAAAAAGCTGAATTTACAACCCGGTGAAAGACTGCTTGATATCGGCTGCGGCTGGGGAGAGCTAGTTGTTCGAGCCGCTGAACAGTACAGTGTGGAAGCCCTGGGCATAACCTTGAGTGAGGAACAGGTTAAGGGTGGAAAGAAAAAAATTAAAAACAGGGGTGTGGATGATCTGGTTACCATCAAAAAGAAGGATTACCGAGAACTGGCCCGGGAGAATATAGTTTTCGATAAAATTGTCAGCGTGGGTATGTTCGAACATGTCGGCCGGGAGCACATCCCGGAATATTTCCAGGCAGTTCACGATATGCTGGAGGAAGGCGGTTTATCTCTGCTGCATACCATCACCCATCAAAAAGAAGATCCCTCCCATCCCTGGCTGGAGAAGTATATCTTCCCCTGGGGTTATATTCCTTCTGTACGGGAAGTAGTCTGGCAGCTGCCTGAATTCTCCTTCCGGCTGATAGATGCTGAAAACATCCGCCGCCATTATGCCCTGACAGCGGAAAACTGGTTTGAAAATTACACCGAATCCCGGGATCAGATCACCGAGATGTTTGATGAAGAATTTGCCCGGATGTGGGAGCTTTTCCTGGCCGGGGTGGTAGCTACTTTCCGCTACCTGGGCACTTCGGTTCACCAACTGCTCTTTGTTAAGGGCATCAATAATGATCTTCCCCTGACCCGGGATTATATGTATGACAGTTAATCCCGAATCTTAACAGGATAAAGCATTTTTGTCCGGTGACTTCTTCTCAAAATTCCTGTTATCCCTGTTATCCCGGATAAACATCATTTTTATCATAAATAATATCCAGTTTATCACAAGTAATATCCAAGAAAACCTAAATTTATTACCACTGCCTCTTCCTCTCCAGCAGAGGAAGAGGCTTTTATTTTTTTAGGCTAAGTTTAATTTAAGTTTTTTTCTGGACCGAGCTGTAACACCAAATCTGAATTCTACCAGAAATAGCAAGCTCAAATTTCTGGAGCTAAACTTGACAACCATACTAGGATTTATTATAATGTTTATCAGGTTACTCGGGTATTTGTAAACTGGACAACAGTTTGAGTTTTTAAAAACTGTTTGGAATAGCCCGGAAAACTTCAAAAAATGCTTACAGGATCAGGGAGAGGGAGGTCGATATTATTTGTCTGCAATTAGCACAGAAAATCTCAGCAAGATCTATCAAAAGAATCCAGAAAAACCAGTTTTGGATAGGATAAATATTTCAATTGAAGAGCAGGAATTTCTCACCCTGCTGGGTCCATCGGGTTGTGGTAAATCCACCCTGCTTCATATCCTGGCCGGTTTAATGGAACCTACCTCCGGTGCGGCCTACTGTCAGGGTGAAAGAATCCAGGGACCCGCCCAGGACAGAGTGCTTATGCTCCAGGAAGCTGCTCTCTTTCCCTGGCTGACAGTCAAATCCAATGTAACCTTTGGCTTAAAAGAACGGGGAATAGCCCGGACAGAAAGGGAAAAGCTGGCACAGGCAGAGTTGAAGAAAGTGAGACTGGCAGATTCAGCTAATTCCTACCCTCATCAGCTCAGCGGGGGAATGCAGCAGCGGGTAGCACTGGCCCGGGCCCTGGTTTTGCGCCCTGATATCATATTAATGGACGAACCCTTTGCTTCTCTCGATGAACAGACCCGCTTTCAACTGCAGCAGGAACTGGTGGAACTCTGGCAGGACCTCAAAATGACAGTGGTTTTTGTAACCCACAGCATTAGAGAGGCCCTGCTAATCTCAGAACGCATCCTGGTAATGGCTGGCAATCCCGGCCGTATCAAATCAGAATACAGAATAAATGCCCCCTATCCCAGAAAGCCGGGACAGGCCGATATTGTTCGCAGGGAAGAACAGATCCTGGCCGATTTATCTCCTTCCCGGCAGCCGAGCTCCCGGGAAAATTCAGAAAGTTATCGGGAGGTTGCCGCAGGATGAATTTTCAGGAAACAGCAAAAACATTTATTTTCAGATTCATAGTTTTTGGTCTGCTGATATTAATCTGGCATT
>PWHA01000249.1 GCA_003554685.1 Halanaerobiaceae bacterium | reverse complement strand
TCTCCTTACTGAATTTTTTGACATAGGTACGGATGGGATAGCGGTTTTCCGGGGGGGTCTCGATTACACTCATGTCCCGCACACCCACCAGAGCCATGTGCAGGGTCCGGGGAATGGGGGTGGCGGTCAGGGTCAGAACATCGACCTTCTTCTTGAGATTTTTTAATTTTTCTTTGTGGGCCACTCCGAAGCGCTGCTCCTCATCTATCACCAGCAGTCCCAGATCATTAAATTCGATATCGGAGGAAAAGAGCCGGTGGGTTCCGATAATGATATCAATTCGACCCGAGGCCAGCTGTTGCTTGATATTTTTCTGCTCAGCCGGACTACGGAAACGGCTGATCATACCCACCTTTAAGGGATAGTACTCCAGCCTTTCCCGGAAGGTATTGTAGTGCTGCTGGGCCAGGATGGTGGTTGGCACCAGCATGGCAGTCTGTTTACCGTCCATGGCGGCCTTGAAGGCTGCCCTGATGGCAACCTCAGTCTTGCCGTAACCGACATCCCCGCAAAGCAGTCGGTCCATGGGATGGGGGCTCTCCATATCCTCCTTGACCTCTACAATGGCCTGCTTTTGATCCGGGGTCTCTTCAAAGGGAAAATCATCTTCAAACTCCTGCTGCCAGACGGTATCTTCAGAAAAGGAATAGCCCTGAATCGATTCCCGGGAGGCATAGAGCTCTATCAGATTGATGGCCAGCTCCTTGACCGAAGATCTGACCCGCTGCTTGACCTTCTGCCATTCGCTGCCTCCCAGCCGGTAGAGCCGGGGCTGCTGGCTCTCTCCGCCGATATATTTCTGCACCAGATTTATCTGGTCGGTGGGAACATAAAGCTTATCATCATTGGCATACCGCAGCAGCAGATAGTCCTGCTGCTGGTCCTGAACCTCCAGGGTTTTAATTCCCAGATAACGACCGATACCGTGATTTTCATGAACAACAAAATCACCGGGGGTGAGGTCGGTAAAGGAAGAAATCTTTTCGCTCTGCTCCAGCTCCTCCACCTTTCTCTTCCGGCGCTTTTTCCGGCCTAGAATTTCCTTCTCGGTAAAAACCGCCAGCTTGAAATCCTCCAGAATAAAACCCTCGGCCAGAGTTCCGGTACCGGCATAGATTCCGGGGTGGTTGATGTTGAGCTCGGTGACCTTGCTGATATCCAGTTCCTGATGAAGATGGTCTGTCACCCTGACCATCTTATTTTCACTGCTGAAGGCCAGCAGCACCGTCAGATTCTTCCGACGCAGTTCCCTGATTCTGTCAGCCAAAAGATCAAATCTGGCATGATAAGGTTCCAGGCTCTGACCCTTAAACTCCAGGTCAATCTCGGTCCGGGGCCCGGTTCGGGAGATAAATTCTATATGATGGCTGGAATAAACTGCACTCTCCAGTTTTTCGGGCTGGAGAAAATTATCTAAATAATAGGAAAGCACCTCTCCCTGCTCCAGCAGTTCGCTGAAGAGCTCTCCGGTTTCCTGAAGATGCCGGCGGTAGCTCTGAAAGATTCTCTCGGGATCGGCCAGCAGCAGCCGGGTCCGGCGGGGAAAGAAATCAAAGAGGGAGGCCAGGTTATTATAAAGAAAGGGAAGATATTCCCGAAGAACGGCGGGGTTCTGCTGTTCCCTGCCTTCGCTTAACAGCTTCTCTTTTTTCTCCTGAATCCTGCCGGCCGCCTCTTCCTCTTCCCGGGAGAGGAAGAGGGAATGGTTCTTATCGAGAGAAGCTGCTATGGAATTGATCCGGGCTTCCAGGTCATCGGGCAGAATCAGCTCCCGGGCCGGGGTAAGCAGGGCCTCCTGGCACTCCTCCACAGAGCGCTGGTCCTCAATGGTAAAGCTCCGAAGGGATTCTACCTCATCACCGAAAAATTCTATCCGGTAGGGATGGGGACAGCCCGGAGGGAAAACATCCATAATTCCTCCCCTGAGACTGAACTGGCCCCTGAACTCCACCATTGCTTCCCGGCTGTAACCGGCTTCAATCAGAAGGGATGTAAGTTGCTCCAGGTCATAATTTTTTCCCAATTCTATTTTTTGCGATAATTCCTGCCAGCGCCAGACTGGCGAGAGGCAGCGGGAGAAGGACTGCACCGGGATCAGGTAAAGCCCCTCCTGCCGGCGGGAGAGATCCCGGAGAACCTCCAGCCGCTTAATTTCTTTGCTGCGGTCCAGAGGAATCTCTTCGTGGGGATAAACATCCTGATGGGGCATATATTTAATGTTTTCCTCTCCAGTCAGCCGGAGCAGGTCTTCATAAAGGGACTCGGCCCGGTATTCATCAGGAGTCAAAATAATTAAAATTTCCTCCAGGTTCTGCTCCAGCAGGGCCAGGATTAAAGCCAGCCGGGAATTTCTCAGCCCGGCCACCTTGAATTTTTTCTGCTGGCGGATAGCCCGCAGCAGACTGTTTAGTTTTTCACTCTCATTCCGGGAATAAATTTTCATAAAATAAAGCTACCTCCAGCCTGCTTAACTCTGGTGTTTTTAGTCTGTTTCTGAGCCCGGGTCATTAAATAATATCAGGAAAAATACCAAAATGACCCCTACTCGATTAAGTACGGGTCAGGTTCAGGTGGGGATTTAATTAAACTGATTCATGGCTTCGGTAATACCCTCTGCCAGATAGACCTCAACAGCCCGGGCTGCTTCCTTGAGGGCCGGCTCTATTACCTCTTTTTCTTGGGGAGAGAAGGGCTCCAGGACATAGGCCGAGGCAGAGATTCCCGGAGGGCTGCCTATACCAATCCTCAGCCGGGGAAAACCGTCACTTCCCAGCCTGTCAATAATGGATTTCATGCCGTTATGCCCTCCGCTGCTGCCAGATCTTCTCAGCCGGAGCTGGCCTGGTTCCAGGTTTAAATCATCATAAATAACCAGAAGATCCTCACCGGTAAGCTCATAGCGGCTAACCAGACAGCTTACCGTCCGACCGCTTCTATTCATATAGGTCAGAGGCTGGGCCAGAATCACTTCCTGCTGATTGATGGTTCCCCGGGCAGTCATAGCCTGACACTGATTTTTCGGACTTTTGAAGTCATGCTCATCCGCCAAAATTTTTATCACCTGAAAACCCACATTATGGCGGGTTCGAGCATATTTCCGGCCGGGATTACCCAGACCAACAATCAATTTCATGAAAATTTCACCACCAGAACCGGCAATATAACAGGCAAGCGCAACCCCCGGCCTGCCGGGCCCGGAGTTACGCTGCTGAATTACAGTTCATTATTGTTTTCCTGAATATTTCCTGATATTAAATCATTTTACTTCTGTAGCCTTCTCCCTGCCAGAAAGAAACAGGCTGCCTTTAAGCTGCCTGTTTCTCAGCAATGTTTATGCTGCTTTCCGGATATTTTCCGGATAACTTCCGGGATTGACATGTTTACATATAGTTTCTTTTTTACATATAATCTCTTTTATCCTGTCCTTCTTCCTCTTCTTCAGGTTCTTCTTCGCCTTCCTCAAGCTCCTCTTCCAGTTCTTCTGCTTCTTCACCGATAACCTCAGGCTCGAGATCTTCAACATCGAGAAGAGCTTCTTCCTCTTCTTCAGTGATTTCACTGGGAGTAACAATGGTGACAATTACATCATCGGGTGAGCTGATCAGATCAATCTCTTCCCCGATATACAGATCACCAACAGACAGAGAGTCTCCCACATCCAGCTCAGAAATATCCAGCTCAACCATTTTCGGAATATCGCCGGGGAGGCATTCAATCTCTATCTCCCGCATCAGCTGCTGCAGAACACCGCCTTCCTGAACACCAAAAGCCTTACCAACGAGCTTGATGGGAATGGTGACAGCAATTTTTTCATCCATCGAGATCTGATGGAAGTCCACATGCATCAGCATTTCTTTAATTACATGTTTCTGATAGTCCTTGATCATCACTGTTTCAGTGGTAACCTCTTCTTCGCCATCCTTAATCGTCAGTTCTACTATGGCGTTGCTGTTCAGCATACCCTGCAGTTCAACCGGATCAACAATCAGGGGTTGAGGTTCACGATTCCGGCCGTAAACCACGGCAGGGGTTTTTCCCTCCCGCCTGATCCGGCGGGCTGCGCCCTTACCGGTTTCCTTTCTGGCCTGTGCTTCTACTGCTAACCTATCCATAAACTATCCTCTCCTTGAAAAGTTCTCTGAAAATTGTTTTTTTTGCCAGGTAAAAACAAGCTTTAAATTACATATAAAGATTGAATCTAAAGATTGGATTGATAAAACTGGATCGAGCTAAAAAATATTTTAACTGAAATCTATTTTATAGCCAAACCTGAGCCAAACCTGAGACAAACCTGATAAACTTGTAATGAAAGCTGAATCAAGACAAAGCTAAATCAAGCTGGAGGAAGTTTCCCGGCTAACCAGCTGTCATTCAGCTAAAGAACAGAGCCTTCTGCCTGATAATTTGACCTTAACCTTAATAATTATAACATCAATTCTGCTGTTAATCAATTCATTTGCCGGATTTACCTGCCGCTTTTATTTAAAGAGAACGCTGACGGAAACATCTTTAAAGATTCTATCAACCGCCTCTCCCAACAGGGGAGCAATGGAAAGTACCTCCAGATTGTCAAGTTCCTCACCATGATTATCCTGGGGAATGCTGTTGGTTACCACTATCTTTTCCAGGGGAGCGGCTTTAAGCCTTTCCACAGCCGGTCCGGAAAAGAGGGCATGGGTTCCAGCGGCATAAACCTTAGCCGCCCCGGCAGATTTAAGAGCCCGGGCTGCAGCTGTCATGGTTCCAGCAGTATCAATTATATCATCAAAAAGAATCACATTTTTATCGTCAACTTCACCAATAATATTCATGACCTCGGCCACATTGTCCTGGGGTCTTCTTTTATCAATGATAGCCAGGGGAATATCAAGACGTCTGGCAAAGGCCCTCACTCGGCGAACCGAACCGATATCAGGGGCAACTGCGGTAAAATTAGAGAGATCCATTTCAGCAAAAAATTCCACCATGATGGGGAAAGCATAGAGATGGTCAACCGGGATATCAAAAAAACCCTGAATCTGGGGGGCATGCATGTCAATGGAAAGCAGGCGGCGGGCCCCGGCGGTAGTAAGTAAATTGGCAACCAGTTTGGCGGTGATGGGATCCCGGGGACGGGCCTTTCTGTCCTGGCGGGCATAGCCGTAATAGGGTACCACTGCTGTTATTCGTCGGGCTGAAGCCCTGCGCAGGGCATCAATCATAACCAGCAGCTCCATCAGGTTTTCATTAACCGGGGGACTGGTCGGTTGTATTACAAAAACATCAGCTCCCCTGACAGTTTCCTCAATCTTAACCGAAATCTCTCCATCCTGAAACCTGCCAATCTCCTTGCTGACCAGTTCGGTACCCAGATAATCACAGATATCACCGGCCAGTTCCGGGTGACAGTTACCTGTTAGAATTTTCATCTTTTCACCATAGGTAGTCATTATTTTCCCAGGCCTCCCAGGTTATTTCTTTTTATAGAATCTTGCCGGTACTCCTAAAACCACGGAGTTTTCCTCCACATCCTTTGTTACCACCGATCCTGCTCCTGTGCTGCTGCGGCGGCCCAGTTTCACCGGGGCCACCAGGGTGGTATTGCTGCCCACAAAAACTTTGTCTTCCAGAACTGTCTGATACTTATTCTTTCCATCATAATTGGCAAAAATAGCTCCGGCTCCAATATTGCAGGATTTACCGATAGTGGCATTGCCCACGTAGCTAAGATGGGGAACCTTGCTGCCCCTGCCTACCCGGGATTTTTTTAGCTCAACAAAATTCCCGATCCGGCAGAATTCAGCAATCTCGGTCCCGGGGCGAAGATAGGCATAGGGACCAACGGTTGAACCTGAATCCACCCGGCTCTGTAAAATTATACTGCCCTGCCTGATCCTGACATCAGAAGCTATTTCAGCATTATCCAGCTGACAGTTCGGTCCGATAGTAGTTCCGCTGCCTATCCGGGTGCTGCCACTGAGATAGCTGCCGGGATAGATTAGCACATCCTGCTCTATTTCCACCCCGGATTCAATATAAGTGCGGGCAGGATCCAGCAGGGTAACTCCAGAAGCCAGATGTTTCTGCTGAATTCTCTCCTGAAGAATTCCTTCAGCCTCTGCCAGGTCAGCCCTATCATTTATCCCGAGGATTTCCCGGGAATCCTCTGCTTTCAGAGGAATCAGAGGAGCCTTCTTTGAAATAAAATGCATGGTGTCAGGGAGATAGTATTCTCCCTGCTGGTTATCATTATCCAGCTGCCTGAGAGCCTCCAGCAGCAGCTGGCTGTTAAAACAGTAAATACCACTGTTAACTTCCCCGATCGCTGCCGTTTCGGGATCGGTGTCATGTTCTTCCACAACGGCTTTAATTCCGCCGTAATTGTCCCTGACAATTCGACCATAGCCTGCGGGATCATCCAGCTCAGCTGTGAGAATTGTCATCCCGGCACTGCTGCTCCGGTGCCCGGTCATCAGGCCGGTTAAGGTGCTGGTCTTAATAAGCGGGGTGTCGCCATATAATATCAAGACCGGTCCCTGATGCTCAGCTATGTAATTTTCAGCCTGCTGAACAGCATGACCGGTGCCCAGCTGTTCTTTCTGATGGACAAATTCCAGTTCGGCATGGCGGGAAGCGGTCTTTTTGACTTCCCGGGCCTGGTGGCCCACCACACAGACCACCTTTTCGCTTATCTCGGCAGCCAGCTCCACCACATGTCCGATCAGCGGTTTCCCGCCCAGCTTATGAAGAACCTTATTACGGCTGGATTTCATCCTGGTACCTTCACCGGCGGCCAGTATTATCGTTAAAACCTCGGTCATTGCTATACCTCCTGAGGATGAACCAAAATAACGGAGAAATTTTATCAAAAAAACTGCCGGCTGTCAAATCATATGATTATACATCACAAAAATCTATGAATGTCTACTCAAGCCCTTTCTCAACTAACCGGAAGTAGATTTTGCCCGATGCTCAAAATACTCAAAATCAATGGTGCTGTCAGGAATAATTTCAGCTTAAGTTAAAGGTGAAGCCGGCCGCAGAAGTCCTGCCCGGCCGGTTTTGTTAATCCCCGGGTCTGCGGCAGGAAAACAAAGTGCTTTCTGAATCCCCTGGATGCTCCTGCGGTCGGCATCAATTCCTGTGATCATTTTAGCCATACCGATAGTTTTTTGGTATTACGTTCCGCCTGAAAAACTTTTCCTTCCTCCGGCAAATTTTCCTCTCCATTCATCCTGTATTATTCCGTGCTGCCAATGTCGGTTTGCCTGATTGTCTGTCCTGCCTGATAATTTTTTCCTGACTTTTCTTCTTTTCTTTCCGCCTGTCGTCTGGTTTTTTCCTCTCTAGACCGCTTTCTTCTCCCGGTTGTGATAGGCTTCAATAACCTTCTCCTGAATTTTCTCCCTCATTTCAGCGGTTATGGGAAAGAAGATATCATAGTAATCATCTTTCCCTCTGCGTGAGGGCATGGCAACAAAAAGCCCGTTGCGGCCCTCAACAATTTTGATCCCTCTGACCACCACCTGATCATCAAAGGTCAATGAAGCATAAGCTTTGAAGTTGCTGTTACCTTGAAAAGGAAAAACTCTGACTTCGGTTATTTCCATCCTATATTTACCCCCTTTAAATGTAATATATTAATTATATTTGGTAAATATAGGAAAGTCAAGTGCTGATTTCATATTTTCTCTAAAAATTTCCAGAGCTCATCTTCTCCGTCCCATTCCAGCGGCTGTAGATCCCCGTTTGTTTGAATCAGGCTGACTCTCTCCTCAACAATTTCTCCGACCTGATAGGACTCGATTTCCTCCCGGAAAAGTTCCTGCTGCAGTTCTTCAGCTTCGGGCAGGGTAATCAGCATGCTGCCGGAGGATATTAGAGCCAGGGGATTTAAATCCAGTCTGGAGCAGATCTCGGCTACCGCCGGCCTGACGATTTCTGAGCCGGGCCTTAAATGAAAACCGCAGCCCGAGGCGGAACAGACTTCCTGAAGGGCACCATAGAGGCCGCCCTCGGTAATATCATGAAGGGAATTAACGCCATAGTCAGCTGCCAGCAGACCTTCGGGCAGGACGCTGAGTTCTTCCTGATAACCAAGCGCTTCTTTCAGAGCTTTAGGACTGACACCCTGTTTTAAAAGATAATCAGGATAGTCTCCAGCCAGGATGAAGGCTCCTTCCAGCCCCACTCCCTTGGTCAGGAGGATTTTATCTCCCGGCCGGGCTCCACCGGTTGCCACAAATTTATCCCTGTCGGCCCGGCCGATGGCTGTTACCACAATAATCGTTTTGCTGACCTCACTGAGTACTTCGGTATGGCCGCCCAGAACCTCGATGCCCAGACTGCAGGCAGTTTCGTTGATTTCTGTCATTAAGTCTCCAATCATATCATCGGTAGCCTCTGGAGGCAGCAGCAGCACCACCTGGACTCCGATTGGGGAAGCTCCAGCTGCTGCCAGGTCATTGCAGGCTACATGCACGGCCAGATAACCGGCCTGCTGTCCGGCCCCGGTGATGGGGTCGGAGGAAATGGCCAGGACCTCTTCTCCAAAATCTACCACGGCACTGTCCTCTCCCACCCCGGAATTAACCAGAATATCCTTACGGTGATGGGAAATCTTGCTCAGAACTGTATTCTCCAGTCGTCCGGTTGAAAGTTTTCCAATCTTCATATCAAGTTCACTCGCTTCCTTATTCCTTAAGGATACCAGTTTAAATTATTTTTTTGATTTTTTACCCTCACAGGGACACTGAGCTTACCTTGAAAAACAGCAGGAAAATTTTTCATATCCTATTGTTCCCTTAAGGACATGAAGGTTTAACTTAGAAAATTATGTTGATCATGCAGTTATGATATTTGTTTCAACTAATTATTATTCTTTTATTATTCATTCAACTAATTATTATTCAAGTGAATACCGACAGGAAAATCTGGCCGGAATAACTTTTTCCTGACCCTGCCAGCTATTTAGAGTTTCTTCCAGCTGGCTCTTTCTGCTGAAATAAGCGATCAGGGTAGGTCCACTTCCGGTCATCTGCACATGAACTGCTCCTAAATCATAAAGTTTTTCTTCCAGTTCTGCCAGCCCCGGAACCAGCCTGAAGGTGACCGGCTGGAGTATGTTATGCCAGCCCTCCTGCCAGCTGATGGACTTCTGGCCTTTAATCAGCTCCAGCAGACTCTCAAGAGAATAGCTATCAGGCTCTGGTCCAGAATCAGGAAATGCTTTTTCATTCTCCGCTCCGCGACAAATCAGTTCATCAAAAAGATTATATACTTCAGCTGTTGAAACTTCAGCTTCGGGATTGATCAGCAGTATTCTATGAGCCGGCAGGTCGGGGAGGGATTTTAGTTCATCCCCCCGGCCCCGGGCCAGGGCTGTTCCTCCCGCAATGCAGAAGGGTACATCCATGCCCAGTTTAGCTGCCAGTTTCTCCAGATCCAGCCGGGTAAGATGCAAGCCAAACAATCTATTCAGGCCCCGCAGTACAGCCGCAGCATCGGTGCTGCCCCAGGCCAGACCGGCAGCCACCGGGATGTTTTTTTCAAGCTCTATCTTCACACCGGAAATTTTTTGGGGAAATTTATCTTTCAGCAGGCGGGCTGCCTGCCAGGCCAGGTTGCTGCTGTCCCCAGAAAGATCATTTTCAATCCCTCCTCTGACAATTTCCAGTTCCAGTCCTTCAGAGATTCCTGTAAGTTTAAGGCAGTCAGCCAGAGAAATTGACTGCATGATCATCTCTACCTTATGATAACCATCGGGATAAAGACCCACAATATTAAGAGCCAGGTTAATTTTGGCCCGGGCTTTTTCGAAAACCCCGGTTACCTGACTGGATGTGTTAGTGTTAATGACAAACACCACCTGTCATTTCAGTGACGCCGCTTACCCTGCTGTTAGTTCCACTAACCTTATACTTGCCTTTAAAATACGCCTTTATATTTCCATCTATTGTCGTGCTCCGAAGAAGGGGCATGGGGGGTTATCTTATAATAATTGTTATAATTGAGATTATACTTGTAGAATTAGATTATTATGATGCTAATAATAATGCTGTTATCCCAGCCGTGCTTATTATAGATTTTGTGTTATCTGGTTGATGGCAGCTCTATCCCTCTGGATTTGATAATACTTCTTTTCCAGAACTCTTATTTTATGAACCGATATTAATCTGCTCCAATATTAATCTACTTTAGTTATTATAACATTAAAAAGAGGTTAAGTTAAGGATACCAGGAAAAATCTTTTTACAGCTATCCTAAAGTTGATTTGCAGTTGATTTGCCCTGAGATATATTTTTACTAGAGGTTAAAATCAAGCTGAAAAATAAAGCCCGGGGTTATCAGCCGGATATAACACCGGATTGTTTTAGTGTAAAATATTCCCGGTTCTCAGAGTAAAATAATTAATTCTCAAAAGGTGTTAAAAAAGTGTTAAAAAGGGATGTTAAATAAATTGCTAAAGTTTAAAGCTGATGCTATAATTATACAGAGGAGGGATTTCAATGGCAAATAATCAGATAAAATGCTGGCATATTAATCACAGTTCCACTGCTGTTTATCACAGAAATACCGGGATTTTACTGGTTTTCGATTACTATCAGCATCCGAAAGATTCCCGGTCTCCGGATTTTCCCGACTGCTGGCAGGAGCTTCCCGGTCTAAAGAAGGCCTTCTTTTTTGTAACCCACAGTCATCAGGATCATTTCAGCACAATGATTTTTGACTGGAGGGATAAATTTCCTGAAACTACTTATATATTGAGCAGCGATGTAAAAACATCCCGGGTCAGAAGAAAACTGTCCGATGAAGATTATTATTTTGTTGCCAGTGAAAAAAAGTTGAATCTAAAATCGATTTATCTGGAAACCTATGAAACAACCGATCAGGGTGTCAGCTATTATGTAAAGGATGAAAATTTGAACCTTTTCCATGCCGGCGACCTTAACTGGTGGGACTGGAGTGATTTCTCCCCGGAGGAAAGATCCAGAGAAGAAAAAGAGTACAAAGAAGTAGTCAGCCAGGTCAAAAATCACAAACTGCAGCTGGCCTTTGTTCCGGTAGATCCCCGGCTGGGAGAAAGCTTCCATCTGGCCGGTCAGTATTTTATCTCTGAACTAAAACCAGAAGTCTTTGTGCCACTACACTTCCGGGATGATTATCAGATCATAACCAGATTTAAGGAAAAAATTACTGAGGATACAAGCTGGATCCCGGAGCTGAAGCATCAGGGCGACAGTTTTGACTATGAGTTTTAGATTTTAAACTTCAGTTTTAAGTCTTTATGTTTTAATCAAAATGCTTTATCCAATAAATCTAATAAATATTAAATAAATCTGGCTAATATCTCTTCAGAGAAAAGTCAGAGAAAAATCAGGGAAAAACCCCCGCTCTCATGCGGGGGTTATAAAATTTAATTTGCTTTTTAAATTAATCAGAATAAACCTTGAGTTACTTCAGGTTAAATTCTAAACAGGGAAAATCTTACAGAGAAAATCTTAAATTTATCTTTTCTGAAAAACTCTCTCTGGAGAACTTATTGAAAGCCAGTAAAGTTTTTATTCAATCAGATCTTTTATTCAATCAGATCCAGCTCCCGGCCTATTTTCTTGAACTTATCCAGAGCAAATTCCAGGTCATCCTGGCTGTGAGTGGCAGAAAGCATCACTCTGATTCTAGCCTTACCCCGGGGTACTGTAGGGAAGCCGAGGGATGTGGCAAAAATACCCTCTTCCATCAGCCTTTCGCTGAACTTCTGGGCTGTTTTAGCATCGCCGATCATTACCGGGGTAATAGGGGTGACGGTCTTGCCAACATCGAAGCCGGCCTCCTTCATCTTCTCCTGGAATATTTCCTTGTTATTCCAGAGCTTCTGCACCAGCTCATCATCCTTCTGGAGAATCTCAACAGCCTTAATGGTGGCGGCCACATCAGCCGGAGTTACCGCCGAGCTGAAAAGGAAGGGCCGGGCCTGCTGCTCCAGATATTCGATCAGAGTTTTACTGCCGGAGGCACAGCCTCCCATGGTGCCAAAGGCCTTGGAAAAGGTGCCAATTTCAATATCCACCTGGCTGTGGAGTTCGAAATGGTCGACAATTCCCCGACCGTGGCTCCCCAGCACACCCTCGCCGTGGGCATCATCTACCATGACAATGGCATCAAATTCCCGGGCCAGATCAACTATCTCCGGCAGGGGAGTAATATCTCCATCCATGCTGAAAACTCCATCGG
>PWHA01000326.1 GCA_003554685.1 Halanaerobiaceae bacterium | reverse complement strand
GGAGTTTCCTGCGAGGTCAGGCAGGGGGAGATCATGGGGGTGCTGGGTCCCAATGGAGCAGGCAAAACCAGCCTGATCAGAATGATCATGGATATTAATGCTCCTGACAGCGGCTCAATCAATTTTAATTTCCAAAATGGCAGTGGTGATAACTGGCAGGAAAGTATAGGGTATCTTCCCGAGGAGAGGGGTCTTTATAAAAATGCCAGTGTAAAAGATATCCTGGCTTTTTTAGGGGGACTTAAGGGCCTGGAAAAGAAGGTGGCCCAGAATCGGGGCAAGGAATGGCTGGAGAAGTTCGGTCTGCTCGATAATTATCGGGACAAAATTGAAGAGCTCTCTAAAGGGATGGCTCAGAAAGTCCAGTTTGCCACCTGTGTGCTCCATGAGCCGGAGCTTTTGATTCTTGATGAGCCCTTTTCCGGGCTGGATCCGGTAAGTCAGGATCTGATGAAAGAAGAGATCCGAAATTTAGCCCGGAAGGGGACGGCGATAATGCTTTCCAGCCATCAGATGAATCTGGTGGAAGAGGTCTGCGACCGGATTTTTTTGATGGATAAGGGAAGTAAGGTACTTTATGGTGATTTAGAAGATATCAAAAATGAATACGGCAATTACCGGGTGAAATTAACCACAGCGGACAGCAGGAGACTTGAGACTTTTCTGAGCAATAATCCCAGGATTCACAGCTTCAGGCAGAATAAGATCAACTGGAATATTCTCCTGGAAAATGAGGTTGGCCCGGCTGAATTTATCGCTATCTTGCCTGAGGATTTGAGCATAACCGAAATTTCGATCACCAGAATCTCTCTGCATGATATTTTTGTCAGAGTAGCCCGAGGAGGTTTGCTCGATGCTGAATACACTAAAGAAGACCTTTAAAATAACCGGCTGGGAAGTAATGCGCAACCTGAGAAATAAGCAGTTTATCATCGGAATTTTTCTGACCCCGGTGCTGATTTTACTCTTTGGCGGACTGCCGAATCTGCTGAACAGGATTGATCGACCGGAGGAGCGTCAGGTGTACTATCTCAATGAAACTGAAGCTGTCTTAAATCTGGATGATGGGCCGCTGAATGAACTTGTGCTGCAGGAATACCAGGGTTCCCGGGAGGGTATTCAGGAGTCGGCCAGTCAGGCCGGAGCTGACGGCTATTTTATTCTGGATGATAATTTTTTTCAGGAGGGGCAGCTGACCCTCTATACCTTTGAAGCGACTACTGCCTCTTTTGCCGGATTGCAGGCTCTGTTGAATGACAGCCTGCAGCAGTATCGGATGGAGGAATATGGCCTTGAGCAAGAGGTTGTTGCTGAAGTTACGGCTGTCGCTCGCCTGCAGGTAACCAGCCTGGCCGAGGATGAGATAGAGATGGGGAGCAGGGTAACAACTGCAGTAATTTTTGGCGGGGGATTGTTCTTTTTGCTGATAACCTCGGGCAGCATGCTGCTTTACAGTGCCCTGCAGGAGAAGAAGGATAAAATGACCGAGATTGTTTTATCTTCAATCAGCGCTGAAGGTCTGATGGCCGGGAAAATTATTGGACATTTTCTTCTGGGAATGATCCAGATTGGTGTCTGGTTCGGTATCGGCCTGCCGCTGGCAGATTATTTCTTTGACTTTCCCATTCTGGAGGCCTTCTTTAATCCGGCACTTCCGCTCTTTATAGTCTTTGCCCTCCTCGGCTACCTGATGTTTGCTGCACTTTTTGTGGGTATCGGGTCGACAATGGAGGATATTCAAAGTGCCAGCAATTCTCAGAGTATGGTCTTTATGCTGCCGGTTCTGCCCGTTTTGATTATTGGTCCTGTTTTTTCCAATCCGGGGGGTTTGCTGGCAACCCTGGGTTCGCTTTTTCCCCTGACCGCTCCGATTATTGTGATTGTCAGGACAGCTCTGGGGGTGATCCCTGTCTGGGAGATAGTTTTAAGTGCTGGGATCTTGCTGGTTACCACTGTTATTTTTACCCTGCTGGCAGCCCGGATCTTCAGGGTTGGTATGCTGATGTACGGTAAATCGGCGAGCTTCAGTGAGGTGCTCCGCTGGCTCAGGCATTAGGGCAGGGTTTGGGCTTTTGGGTTTTTGGGCTGGGTTGCTTGGGTTGAGATGCTTGGGTTGAAATGCTGTTGTGTGGCGAATGAGTTGCTTTTAAAGCTGTGCTACTGATGTGGGGAATGGGTTGCTGTTGAAGCTGGGATTTTGGGTTGATATGCTGCTGGTGAAACTGGGCTGGTGTTGAAGCTGATAAGCTTAAGAGCTGCTAACGACTAATGAGCTTGATGTTCCTGATTCTATTTCTGCTTCAGGCAATAGATTATTGAATTTGTTTCTAAAAATAGTATATATAGGATGATGTCATTTTCTCCAGCTGGTAAGATAACCTTTTTTGTTGCTGGGATAGTGAGAATAATGTCGAAAAACCGGGTGGAACCCGGTACCGACCACGATCATTTTCACTTCAGGATGACGGGGATTTCTGCTGTGGAGCTGACCTGGCTTGAGACGTTGCCAATGAAGCCAGTGGTTGATTCTGGGGGATGATCTGCTGAACTGCTTTTGCCGTGTTTGCCCATGAAAATATAATCTACCTGATGATTGAGTGCTGTTGCAATGATAGCCCGGGCTGGATCTTGAGCTTCCTTGATGATGATTTCGTGCTCGATATCCCGGGCTATTTCCAGTTC
>PWHA01000008.1 GCA_003554685.1 Halanaerobiaceae bacterium | reverse complement strand
CTTCACTTTTATTCCTTCTGATTTCAGTCCGATAAAAATTTAAAAGAAAAAGGATGATAAAATATCCTTGATTTAGTCTGATTTCTCCTTTATGATTAAAGATAGAATGACTGGCTGCTAAAAATAGGTTGCTAAAAAACTATTACTAAACAATTATTTCTGTCAATCTGGAAAAATTCTGCAATAACCGAGGTGATTAATTTGGCACTTGAACTGGCAGTCCTGGCCAGTGGCAGTTCCGGGAATGCAATTTACCTGGCTGATGGTCAGACTGCTCTTCTTATCGATGCCGGTCTCAGCGGCAAAGAAATTGAAAGAAGAATGAATCTTATAGAACGCAGTATGGACGGAGTGGATGCTTTATTACTTACCCACGAACATGGGGATCATATAAAGGGGGCCGGGGTGCTTTCCCGGAGATATAATCTACCTGTTTATGCCACGGAGGGTACCTGGCTGGCCGGGGAGGAGAAGCTTGGCCCTCTTAAGTCTGAACATAAAAAACTTGTTCGGGAGAACTGGGAGCTGGGAAAGCTGCAGATTACAAGCTTTCCTATTCCTCATGACGCCCGGGAACCTGTAGGATATATTATTAGCGATGGACAGGTTAAGGTTGGACTGGCCACCGATATCGGCTATATCACGGCTGAAATTTCTCAATGCCTGCAGGGTATGGATTGTCTTCTCCTGGAAGCCAATCACGATATAGATTTACTCAGGGAGGGCAGCTATCCTGGTAGCCTGAAAAAGAGAATTCGAGGTGAAGGTGGACATCTATCCAACGAAGAAACTGCCCGTCTCCTGCCTGATATTCTGGAATCATCGTCCTGCGGCTGTCCGGTGGTACTGCTATCACATCTCAGTGCTGAGAATAATCGGCCGGAACTGGCCTATCTGACGGTAAAAAACTCCCTGAAGGCTGCCGGTTATCGGGTTGGCAGCGATGTTATCCTGAAATGTGCTCCCCGAAATGAGCCGGGAGAGCTTTACAGCCTGTCAGGCAGAACTGAGGAGGCAGGTCTGCCATGATGACCATTGATATTATTGCTGTTGGGAAAATCAAGGAAGATTATATTACCAGGGGAATAGCTGAATATGTCAGCCGGCTGGAGAATTATTGTAATTTAAATATCCAGGAGGTTCAGCAGGAGAAAATATCCGGTGAACCTTCTCAGGCCAGCAGTGAAAAGATTAAAAAGCGGGAGGGCCGGCGGATAATATCCCGGATTCCCGAGCACGGTTATACCATAGTGCTGGATGTTAAGGGCAAGCCGATGACTTCCGAGGGACTGGCAAAATCGCTGAGCAACCTGCAGGTTCAGGGAGTAAGTGATGTTTCCTTCATTATTGGTGGCGCCCTGGGGATTTCTCAGGAGGTACTGGATGCTGCTGATTACAGTCTTTCCCTTTCCCATATGACCTTTACCCATCAGATGATTCGTCTAATTTTACTGGAACAGATTTATCGAGCCTTTAAAATCATTTCCAATGAACCCTATCACCGATAAATTAACTCTAAAAAATTATCTGCCCTTTTGCTGGCAGAGCAAAACCAGTTCTATAAGACCTGTTCTATAAGACCAGTTCCATGAAACCCGTTAAGACCAGTTCCATGAAACCCGTTGATAAATAAATCAGCCTCTGATTAAGATAATTACTAAAAACTTTTCCGAGGAGAGGATAGCAAATGGAAATTAAAACAGACTGGCAGGAAGGATTAAGCTTCGTAAGTCAGGGAGAATCCGGCCACGAAGTGCTGATGGATGCTTCCCGGAAAGCGGGAGGAGAGGATCGGGGAGCCCGGCCCATGGAATTGCTGCTCCACGGCCTGGCAGGCTGCATGGGTATCGATGTAGTCATGATTTTAAAAAAAACACGGGCGGAGATTGAAGATCTGGAAATTCAGGTGGAGGGTAAGCGGGCTGAGGAGCATCCCCGCCGTTTTCTTGAAATTACAATAACTTTTAATATAACGGGAAAGGGACTGAATGATAATAATATCAGCCGGGCAGTGGAGCTTTCCCATACCAGATACTGTTCAGCCAGCAATTCTTTAACAGCTGAAATCATAACAGATTATACTTACAAAAATATAGACTAACTATAGAATAATATTGGTATTAAAAAACGGATTAATCTGTGGAATGCAAAGCTTTTCTGCTGCAGTTATATTGCAGGCAGGCTACTAACTTATAAAATAAAGCTTGTTTTAAAGACATAATCAGGGATAATTAAGTCAAATAATAGAGAAGGGAACCCCGCTGGCAGCTTTTGCTGTTAGCGGGGATTATTATTTATCCCGGTTTTTAAGGTGTTTCCGCTTTTCCCCCCTGTGACAATAAATTATTTAACAGAAAAATAATTGTTATCAGGCAGGAACTTATTAAATCTTATTGAAGATATAAAGTGATATTTACAATTATTTAACCGGGTTTTTATTTATTAATATCATAAATCAGGAATGAACTGCCGGGGCATGAAGCTGATTTAGCAAGCCTGCCGGAACTGCTGAAAGAGGAGGAATATCATGATAAATTTATCTATCAATGAAGGAAAGCTGAATAATGCTGTTAAGAGAGCAGCAGAGGAAGGTGTTATCCTGCCCACCTTTGAACAGATGAAAAATCCGGAATTGATTCCCGACCGGATCAAGGAAAAACTTAAAGATATTGGACTCTGGGAAATAAACTCTTTAAATCTTT
>PWHA01000095.1 GCA_003554685.1 Halanaerobiaceae bacterium | reverse complement strand
GGGGCGTATTTGGTTGGTACCGGGTTCCATCATGATTAGACCTCCATCATGATTAGCTGGAATATGCAAAAATGATAGTGAGCACTGGTTAAAACTTGCTTATTACCAAGGCTTATCATTTATAGTTTTTATCAGAGATTTTCTCTTATCCAGGCAGGAATAAATTTCATGGTATCGAATATTTTATTATAAGAAATTAAAGAGAAATTTTTAATTACATAAAGGGCGAAAATTAGACAAATTTAAAAACTTTACAGCGTGATAAGAAGAGGGAAATTATGAGAGAGGTGAAACTGTGAAAAAAGCTAAAGTTTTGTTTATGACCCTGGCAATTTTATTGCTTATATTTACCTATTTCACTCTAGTTTCTAATCCAATTGCTGCAGATACACTGCCTGAGGACATCCCGGAAGATGTTTTTCAGGAAATGGAAGAGCGCTTGCTGGAAGAAGTTAGAGATAGCTCAAGACTGGAAGTCTTTTATAACTACTACTTTGAAAAGCTGGCTGGTTACCAGGCAGATCCTCCTCTGATTCAATTTGGTTATACTATGTTTGAGCGCCCAGGGGATTTTCAGGCTATCCCGGAATTAACTGTGGGGCCGGATTATGTTATTGGTCCGGGGGATGTCATAAAAATATCTGTCTACGGGGCTCATTCTTTTGAAGAGTATTTGGAAGTGGACAGGGGTGGTGAGGTTTCAATTCCTGAAATTGGCTCTGTCAGTCTCTGGGGATTGGAATTTGGTGAAGCCCGGGAAGTTTTGACCAATTTAATAGAGAATTATTATTCGGGCATCTCTGTCTCGGTTACCATGGATGAACTGCGCTCTATTTCTGTTTATGTTATGGGAGAGGTTAAGAGACCGGGAATAAAAACCATGAGCAGTCTCTCAACGGTAATACATGGTCTTCTGGAAGCTGAAGGACCGAGCAAGGGAGGTTCGTTGAGAGATATAAGAGTTATCAGAGAAGATGAAGTTATAGCAGAAATGGATCTTTATGATTTTCTGCTGGAAGGCAGAAGAAAGGAAGATATCCGGCTGAATACGGGAGATACAATTTTTGTACCCGGTGTCAGCGATACCTTTGCCATCGGCGGAGAGGTTAGAAATAATGCTATTTTTGAATCCGAGGAAGAGATCCGCCTGAGTGAATTGATTAAAATGGCCGGCGGTTTTACCTCTATGGCCAGCACAGATAATATTATGGTAGAAAGGGTCGAGAGAGGCCAGGATAGATCTTTAAAAGAAATATCTTTTGAGGTATCTCTGGAGGAATTTTCCGGTTCAGAGGCTGATATATATCTTGAAAATGGCGATAGTGTTTATGTGGACTCCATATTGGCCCACAGAACCCCTGAAAGAAGTAACTATTTTACTATTTCAGGTAATGTCAGACATCCCGGTAATTACAGTTTTGCACCCGGTACCACCATTAAAGAGGCGGTTGAAAAAGCAGGCGATATTTTGCCCGAAACTTTAATGGAAAGGGCAGAGATTTATCGTTATATTTCCGAAGAGACTAGAGAGACCATAGAGGTTGATCTGGAGAAGGCCCTGGCAGGTGAAGAAGAGCATAATATTGAGATTGAAGAGTGGGATTATATCAATATATATGCCGAATATGATATTTATCCCGAGAAGTTAGTTGAAGCTGCTGGAGAAATAAATGAACCAGGTGTGTTTGAACTTACTCCGGGCAAAACCCTCCGGGATCTGATTTTTGCCGCCAGGGAGCCAACGGAGGAGGCTTATCTGAATAGGGCTGAAATCTTCCGGCAGCGGGATGATAAGCTGCGGGAGGTTATTGCAGTAGATCTTGAGAAAGTGCTGGCTGGTGAAAAGGATATTGAGCTGAAATCGGGGGATATTCTCCAGGTTTATGCTAATGACTGGGTTTTTCCCGAACAGGTTGTGGAAGTAGAAGGTGCAGTTCAGGAGCCCGGCAGCTTTGAGCTTTATCAGAACATGAAGCTGAGTGATCTCCTCTTCGCAACTGGCGGCCTGGAAAGAGAGGCCCACCGGGAGAGAATAGAGATTTACCGACCCAATTATGGCCTGGATAAAACCTCGGAAGTAATTCAGGTTGATTTTAGTGAGCTAGATTATTCCCTCTTTGAGGAAGCCATTTACCAGACTCCGGTTAAGGATAGAGAAGAGCTTACTGAATCAGAACGGGAAAAGCTAGCTGAATTAGAAGCCAGGGACATTGCCCTGCAGGAAGGCGATAGGGTTTTTGTCCGGACCCATATTGATGACCGGGAGGAAAGGATAGTCCGGATTACCGGTGAGGTTGAACTGCCGGGAGAATATGCCATAACCAGAGGAGAGACGCTTAATTCGCTGCTGGATAGAGCCGGCGGACTAACCTCCCTGGCCTTTCCCTTTGGAGCTGTTTTGACCCGGGAGGAGATTCAGGAGGCCCAGACCCGGGAACTGGAGGACTACATCAATTATCAGCAGAGAATTATTGAGGAGGAAAAGGCTGAGTTAATGGTACTACCTCTGACCAGAGAGGAACGGGAGAGAAGAAAGACTGCCCTGGATCATCAGGAAGAGGCCCTCAAGTTAATGGAGGCCAGCATGCCCGAAGGAAGGATCATCTTTGATCTGGAGCAGGCTTTAGCTGAGGAAAACAGCCCGCACAACCTTATTCTGGCTGCTGAGGATGAGATTCATATTCCGGCCCGGCCTCAGGTGGTTATCCTGGTCGGTGAGG
>PWHA01000344.1 GCA_003554685.1 Halanaerobiaceae bacterium | reverse complement strand
AATAAAACGCCGCACTGAAAGTTTAATGCGACGTTATATCATAAGTAATTATCAGGTTTTTCTGGTAAAATTACAATCTGAAAGACAGCCTGCTGCGGGTGAGCAGAACCTTGCTCTCCTGCTATAATTCTTGCTAAAAAGGGAGGTCCGGCTCTCCTTCTGGCAAATAATACCTGAGCAGTCCGGCAGAATGAATTTAAAAAAATTTAAACTAATCTTATTTATTATCCTCTTTGCTGTTTTCTTTTTCCTGCCAGCTCAAATGATAAATAAGACTGACAATTCCAACTGCCAGATCTTCATTACGAACGGTGACATCATCAGGAACATAAAGGCGGGTCGGAGCAAAATTCCAGATAAACTTAACTCCCGCCTCGACCATCTCATCTGCCACATTCTGAGCCGCTTCCGAAGGGACAGTCAGAATACCAAGGGGAATCTCCTTTTCCTCTACTATCTCCTTTAAGTACTTGGTGCTCTCAACCTCGAGAGAACCAATTCTATTGCCAATTTTATCCAGGTCAGTGTCAAGAGCGGCCACTATTTCCAGCCCCATCTTGCTGAAACCGTTGTAATTTACCAGGGCTCTTCCCAGGTTCCCGGCTCCTACTAGTACTGCCGGCCAGGTTTTATCGACTCCCAGAATATTTCCCACAGATTTCTTTAAATCGAAAACATCATAGCCAACTCCCCGGCGGCCAAATTCTCCATAATAGGAAAGATCTTTTCTTACCTGGGTGGGAGGAATTCCCAGACGTCCTCCCAGTTCTTTGGAAGAAACCACTTCAACATCTTCAAAGGTATCAAGTTTATCCAGGCAGCGGTAATAAAGCGGAAGGCGCTCGATGGTAGCCCTGGGAATAGAATCTCTATCTTTCATATCTGCTCACTCCTTTATTAAATACTTAATTTCACATATTCTATTATAAAATTCAAGCTAAAGAGCAAAATTCCTGCATTCACAACCATATTTTGTCTTTAGCTAATGTGGCTGCCAGGTTCAACCCTGTTTTCTGGCTGCAGCAGGGCCAGGCTTCCATCTTCATCCTCTGCTGCCAGCAGCATACCCTGAGAGGTTACACCAAAAATCTCGGCAGGCTCCAGATTGGCCACAATTACAATCTCTTTACCCTTCAGCTCTTCTTCACTATAATGTCCGGCCAGACCGGCTACCAGCTGGCGCTGCTCCTGGCCAAGATCGACTTCAAGCCTCAGGAGACTATCACTGCCGGAAATTCTTTCAGCCATTACCACTCTGGCAACTTTTAGCTCCAGCTTTTTAAAATCTTCAAAGCTGATTAAGTTTTCTTTCTGCTCTTCAGCTGAGGGCTTTGCTTTTTTATCATCTTTTTTGCTTTCAGCTTTATCTCCCTTTACTTCCAGCTCCTCTTCCCGGCTGCTTTCCTGCTTCTGCTCAAAATATTCATCCAGATCAATCCGGGGGAAAAGCGCATCTCCCTTCTCCACCCTGCTGCTGGGTCGCAGAACCTGCCATTCAGTCAGATCTTCCCAGCTGGCTTTCCTGATATTCTGCTGGGCTCCTATCTGTCTTCCGATTTTTTTCGGAGTGTCAACCAGAAAAGGTTTTAACATAATAGCAATCTGACGCAGGCCGGCCAGTAGATTATAGAGAATTGTTCCCAGTCTCTCCTGCTGGCTTTCATCCCGGCCCAGAATCCAGGGCTTGGTCTGATCAATATATTTATTACAGCGCCGGACAAACTGCCAGAGCTCTTCCAGGGCAGTGGTAAAATGCAGCCCTTCCAGTTCTGCTGCCACTCTTTCTTGTGTCTGCCGGGCTGTTTCCTTGAGATCCCGATCAACTTCGAGTTCGGCATCTGGAGCCGGTACCACCCCGGAAAAATACTGCTCAACCATACTTACAGTTCTATTTAACAGATTGCCCAGATCATTGGCCAGGTCCGAGTTAATCCTTTGAATCAGAGCTTCGGTGGAATAGGTGCCATCGGCTCCAAACTGCACTTCCCGCAGCAGAAAATATCTGATGGCATCCCGGCCAAAATCCTCTATCAATTCAAGAGGGTCAACAACATTGCCCACCGATTTTGACATTTTACCGGTTTCAGTTAAGAGCCAGCCGTGTCCGAAGACCTGTTTGGGCAGAGGCAGATCCAGAGCCATCAAAATTGAAGGCCAGATAATTGTATGAAAACGCAGAATATCCTTACCGACCAGGTGAATATCCGCCGGCCAGTAGTGATTAAACTTTTCCTCATTGGAAAGATAACCCATGGCTGTAATGTAGTTACTTAAAGCATCAATCCAGACATAAATGACATGATCTTCATTAACCGGGCATTCTATCCCCCAGTCAAAGGTGGTCCGGGATACACTTAAATCATCGAGACCGCTTTCAATAAAATTGACCATCTCATTACGGCGGGATTCCGGCTGAATAAAATCAGGATGCTCCTTAATATGTTCGAGCAGCCGATCGGCATATTTGCTCATCTTAAAAAAGTAGCTTTCTTCAGCCACCCATTCCAGGGGCCGGCCGCAGTCAGGGCAGACCTCCTCTTCAGAAACCTGACGCTCCTGCCAGTAGCTTTCGCAGGGAGTGCAGTACCAGCCCTCGTATTTGTCCAGATAGATATCACCTTTATCATAGAGCTTTTGAAAAATTTCCCGAACTACTCTCTGATGATTTTCATCGGTTGTTCTGATAAACTGGTCATATTCAATGCCCAGCTTCTGCCAGAGTTCAATAAAAGTGGCCACTACTTTATTGACATACTGCTGGGGCTCTTCCCCGGATTCAGCCGCTCTCCGTTCAATTTTCTGTCCATGCTCATCAGAACCTGTTAAAAACATGGTGTCATAACCCTGCATCTCTTTAAAACGGGCAATGGAGTCTGCTGCGGTAGTAGTATAGGCATGACCTATATGCAGACGATCACTGGGATAATAAATCGGTGTGGTTACATAAAAAGTTTCTTTGCTCATATTCATCTCTCTCCTTCTGCACGGTTTCCTTAATTCCTTTACGGTTTCATTAATTCCTGTTAGGAAATATTGTATTCCTGATCTGCCTCTTTAATCGTCCTGGTTAACCCGGGCATCAATCACAATAGCCTCTTTATAAACTTCACTTTTGGGAAGTTCTCTTACCCGGGCTGCTTCCTTGATAGCCTGCTTTTTGGTATATCCTCTGTCCATTAACAGTTTGAGATGATCCAGAACAGTCATCTCTGTAAAATCAATTTGATCCTCATCCTTCTCCCGACCGTCAATGACCAGAACTATTTCTCCCTGCAGTTCTCTTTCCTGCATTTTTTCTGCCAGTTCCCCGACCTGGCCGTAGATTTTTTCCTCATGGATTTTGCTGATTTCCCTTATTAGAGCCAGCTGGCGCTCCGGCATTCTGGAAGCCAGATCCTTTAGGGTATCCTGAATCCGGTAGGGAGACTCATAAATTACCACTGTCCTTGTTTCCACAGTTATCTCAGCCAGCCGCCCCTCCCGTTCCTGGCCCCTGCGGGGCAGAAAACCTTCAAAAACAAATCTTTCGGTGGATAGACCGGAAACTACCAGAGCCGATATCAGGGCTGAAGCGCCCGGCAGAGGTATAACTTCAGCACCGGCCTCCAGAGCAGCCTGAATTACCACTTCTCCCGGGTCTGAAATGCCGGGAGTCCCGGCATCACTGACCAGGGCAATGTCCCTGCCCTGGCCCAGCTTATCAAGCAGCTCATCGGTGCGCTTAACCTCATTATGCTCGTGATAACTTATTAAGGGAGTATCAATCTCATAGTGCTGCAGCAGTTTGCCGGTACGGCGGGTATCCTCGCAGGCTATCAGATCTGCCTCCCGTAAAATTTTCAGTACCCTCAGGGTGATATCCTCCAGATTACCAATCGGTGTGGGACAGATATAAAAACGGCCGGCAATCATGAAATCTCCAGCCCCTGCTGCTCAAAATTTTCTGCATCATATTTATTCTCATCATCCATTTGATTTTCCAGAAGCTGAAGGCAGAAAAGGCAGTCTCCCTCTCGTTTATCACCAAAATTTAAATGGCAGATATGGTATTCTTCCTGGTAAAGTTTTGCCAGATTATAGGTGGCCTTATGATGCTTTTCACTCTCAGGGCTCTCGTCTTCCCGGTCCTGAAATATAAGCCTTTTCAGGTCTTCATTCTCCTGTTTCAGTTTTTCCCTCTCCCGGTACAGCTCATAGGTTATATCTTTAAGTTCCTGAAAGCGCTGGGATAGCTCTTCAATCTCCTCCTGAAAATAAGCCAGGGTTCTCAAAATTTCTTCATCCACAGCTCTGCCCCCTAACTATCATTCTTCTTTTTCTCGCTATCATCCTGTTTTTTTTCATGCTTCCTGTTCTGATATCCCTCTATATGATCAAGATCAACCTCTACGGTTTCCTTTTCGTTGATCGAAACTTTAACTGTTTTCTTGATTAGATTGCGGTCCACAACCTCTCCTGAGCCGATGGCCAGCTCCACCTCTTCACCATAATCCGGCATCTCTTTCTTCATTTTCTTATAGCAGTCAGCCTCATAGCGCAGGCAGCACATCAGCCGACCACAGAGACCGGAGATTTTGGCCGGATTCAAAGAAAGTTCCTGCTTTTTGGCCATCTTGATGGAGATCGGCTTAAACTCCCTGAGAAAACGGGTACAGCAGGTAGGCATACCGCAGGGACCAAGGCCGCCAATCATCTTGGCTTCATCTCTGACCCCGATCTGTCTCAGTTCAATTCTAGTTTTAAAAACCCGGGCCAGATCCTTAACCAGTTCCCGAAAATCAACCCTGCCATCGGCGGTAAAATAAAATATAATCTTGTTATGATCAAAGGTATACTCTACATCAACCAACTTCATGGGAAGTCCGTGAGCCTCAATTTTATCAAGGCAGATGGCAAATGCTTCCTTTTCCAGCCTTTTGTTTTCTTCATATTTTTCTTTATCTTTGAGGGTGGCTTCCCGCAGCACAGGTTTGAGAGGTTCAACAACCTCATCCTCCTCAACCTGGCTGGGCGGCATGACAACCATCCCGTATTCCACACCCCGTGAAGTTTCAACAATTACATAATCCAGTTTTTCCAGCTCCATCTCTCCTGGATCAAAATAATATACCTTGCCAGCAGGTCGAAATACCACACCCACAACAGTCTTCATATTATCCACCTCTTAAATTACTGCAAATTTATGCCCCTTAAGGGCTAACCGGTTTATCCGGTATATAATGTTTTAAGTTTTATCATAAGCACCTGTAGTGCCAGATCTGACCTGACGTTATTTTCCAGATCCTGAACCGCTCCAGCTACCAGTTCTAAAGCTTTGACAGCCTGGCCTGCTGATAATCTCTGACGAACTGCTTTTATTTCAGTATAATAGTCAAAATTGCTGAGGTTCTCTTTCCCCGCCTGCTCCACAATCATTATATCCCGCTGCCAGTCCATTAGCAAATCAGCCAGGGGAAAATCCTCTTTAAACCAGTCCAGCCATTCTTTAGATCTTTGAAAAATATTAAAATAATTAAATTCTTCAGGTCTGCTTAAAAAATTAAGAATTTCCTTTCTTCTCTCCAAAAGACTTTCATCTTCAGCCAGTTTCCGGGCCCTGCCGGGACTCCCTCCGCTCAGGCCGGCTATCAGAGAGGACTTATCCTCTGTAAGACCCAGAGATTTGAGTTCCTCTGCTATCCTGCTTTTAGGAATTGGTTTCAGCCGGATCTGCTGACAGCGAGAAAGAATAGTCGGCAGCAGAAGTTCCTCTTCTTCAGCCAGCAGTATCAAGGTGGCATAATCCGGAGGGGATTCTAGGGTCTTCAGCAGGGAGTTGGCAGCCTGTCTGGTCATCCTGTCTGCCTCTGAAATAATAAAAAAACGCCTCTGTCCTTCGTAGGGCCTGAAAGCCAGCAGGCGCTGCATTTCTCTGATAATATCAATCCCCAGTTCTCTTCTCTTATCAGGACGTTTGAAAATTCTCAGGTCAGGGTGGTTGTCATGGTCAATTTTTTTGCAGCAGGTACAGCTGCAGTTTTCCTCTCCCCCGCAGCTGCAGAGTACCGACCGGGCCAGTTCTACTGCCAGATCTTTCTTCCCCAGACCCTGTCGGCCCAGAAAGAGGTAGGCATGGCTGATTCTCTCCTGCTCCAGCTGACCCTGTATTATCTCATGAGCCTCGTTTTGTTCGGAGGTTCCGCTTACCTTCATCCGGTAACACCTCTAACACAGTTTTAAAGTTTATGAAACTGTTCTACATCCAGCACAAAGACTGTGGCTCCCCCGATTTCAACTTCCATGGGAAAGGAATAATAGCTTTCCAGAGAACTGGCAATCGGAGACATGGAGGTAACTGTCCTGGTACGGCTTTTGCAGTTGCCTTTAATGATTTCGAGCAGCTCCTCCAGATATTCTTCTCTGGTCCCAATTAAAAAGGTGGTATTGCCCTCCCGGAGAAAACCTCCAGTGCTGCTGAGCCGGGTGGTTTGAAAATGAGACTTATTTAGTGCTTTCCTTAAAGTCTGAGCATCATTATCATGCACAACTGCAACAACCAGTTTGGCAACATCTACCTCCTGGTTCATGCTAATCTCTCCTTTACTATTTCCCTTAAAATTCTCTGCACCTCTGCCCTGCTGGCTGCTGCATCGACAATTTTTATTCTCTCCGGCCAGGTTTCAGCCAGTTTTAAATAACCCTGCCGGACTCTCTGATGAAAATTTATTTCCTCCCGCTCCAGTCTGTCTCCCAGATTATCCAGTGCCATATTCCTGGCTCTTTTCAAACCCTGCTGGACAGGAAGATCCAGCAGAATGGTTAGGTCAGGATGGAGTTCTTCTACTGCCCAGTAGTTTATTTTTTTGACAGTTTCCAGATCCAGGCCCCGGCCATAACCCTGGTAGGCCAGATTGGAATCATAATAACGGTCGGAAATCACAATTTTGCCTTCAGCCAGAGCCGGTCTCACCAGTTCACTGACATGCTGGGCCCGGTCGGCAGCATAAAGAAGAATCTCGGTCCTGGGTTTCATTTCAGTATAATCAGGATTTAACAGCAGCTCCCTGATAAACCGTCCTATTTCAGTATCCCCGGGTTCTCTGGTTAAAAATGTGGGATAGCCAGACTTCTGTAAAAACTCCTGCAGAGCTCTGGCCTGAGAACTTTTGCCGGAGCCCTCTATCCCCTCTAAAGTAATAAAAAAACCTGCCATCAGTCCGATAACCTCCTGAAATAACTCAAAATTACCCTCTGCTCGACCGGCAATTGTTATGCTTAAGCTAGCTCCTGCTCCTGTAATTTAACAGTACTTGCTTAGCATATCTTATCACAAAAAGGGGCTTTATGCAAAACAAAAAAACAATAAAAAAGACAGCAGATTAGCCGGCAAAAACCGCTTCTGCTGCCTGATATTCTCTAATTGTTTAAAATTATTTACGGGGCTGAACCGCTTCTCTCTTCCGGCCGTTGGCCCTCTTTTCCTGGAGATACCTGTCAGCTTCCATGGCTGCCCGGGCCCCGCTCGCCGCTGCGGTGATAACCTGCTGATAGCGGCTGTCCTGAATATCTCCCGCAGCAAAAACTCCCTCAACGCTGGTTCGCTGGAAGTTCCCGGTCTTGATATAACCGGCTTTATCAAGTTCCAGCTGGCCCTGAAAAATCCCGGTATTGGGCTCATAACCAACTGCTATAAAAAGAGCAGAAATATCATTCAGTTCTGTTATTTCTCCGGTTCTGGACTCTTCAATTTTCAGCCCCGATAATTTACCTTCGGAGCTGATAAGTTCAACTACCCTGTTATGACAGAGACATTCCACTCCGGGATTGGATTCTATTTTCTGTCTGACCAGTTCATCGGCTCTAAATTCTTCCCGCCGGTGAACTAAATAAACTTTATGGGCAAACCGGGTTAAGAAATCAGCTTCTTCCAGAGCAACATTGCCGCCTCCTACCACGGCAACCTTCTTATCCCGGTACAGAGCACCATCACAGGTTGCACAGTAGGAAACCCCCTCACCTGTCAATTCTTTCTCACCCTTAAGGCCCAGAGGACGGGGCTGAGCTCCGGCAGCAATAATTACCGCTTTAGCTCGATAGGTGTCTAAAGAAGTTTTAATGGTATAGGGCAGTTTTTGAAAATCAACCTCCTCCACAATATCAAAATCCATTTTGACCTGAAACTGTTCGGCCTGCTCCAGCAGACGGCTGCCGAAGTCCCCCCCCGAAATGCCCTCCGGGAAACCCGGAAAATTTTCCAGGTCATTGGTGTTAATAATCTGACCTCCAGGCTGTGGTCCGTGGATAATTACCGGTTTAAGTCCAGCTCTACCGGCATAAATAGCAGCTGTCAGGCCTGCTGGCCCACCTCCAATAATTACAAGGTTCTCAATATTTTTCCCGTTGCCATCATCATTTTTAACTTCTTGTTCCCTTTCTTTTTTCTCCATTCCAGATTCCCCCAAACAAAAAGTAAATTAAATCGGGAAATATCAACCCGAAGCTATTTTAGAGACAGATACTGATTATCTGCTCCATTAACAAAAGCCAGCCTTAAATAAAACCTACAATTATTAATTTTAATAAAAAATCAGTTTAAATGATGTTAAATAGAATACATTCTGGTTTTATTAATTATCGATGCTGTAATTGGGTGCCTCCCGGGTAATATTAACATCATGAGGATGACTTTCCCTGAGGCCCGCTGGTGAGATGCGGATGAAAGTTGTTTCTGTCTGCAGTTCGGTTATTGTTGAGGTGCCGCAATAGCCCATTCCGGACCTTAAACCTCCTGCTAGCTGATAGATGGTATCACTCAGGGGTCCTTTATAGGGAACCCGGCCTTCAACTCCCTCTGGAACCAGTTTTTCTTCATCCTCCACATCTTCCTGAGCGTAACGGTCCTTGCTACCCTTTTCCATTGCAGAAATGGAACCCATTCCCCGGTAGACTTTATAACTTCGTCCCTTGTAAATTTCCTTCTCTCCAGGGCTTTCCGCGGTTCCAGCCAGCAGACTGCCTATCATAACAGCATCAGCGCCGGCTGCCAGAGCTTTAACAATATCTCCGGAATATTTGATGCCGCCATCGGCAATTACCCTGCCGTTATATTTGTCTGCCACCCGGGCCGCTTCCATGACGGCTGTTATCTGGGGCATGCCAATCCCGGCTATCACCCTGGTGGTACAGATTGAACCCGGCCCCACTCCAACCTTGACCACCTCGGCTCCCGCCTCAAAGAGGGCAGCAGCCCCCTCGGCAGTGGCAACATTCCCGGCTATAACCGAAATCTCGGGATATTCCTGTTTTGCGTGTTTGACCATGTCCAGAACTCCCTGAGAATGGCCATGGGCGGTATCAATAACCAGCAGGTCCACTCCAGACTCCGCCAGCCGGGCTGCTCTCTCCTGACCGTCGCTACCGACTCCTACGGCAGCTGCAACCAGCAGCCTACCCTGATCATCCTTGCTGGCATTGGGATGTTTTTTCACCTTTTCAATGTCCTTGATGGTAATTAATCCCTGAAGTATGTTATCTTCATCAACCAGAGGCAATTTCTCAATCTTGTGCTTCTGCAGCACCTTCTTGGCCTGATTTAATGTGGTCCCCACCGGAGCTGTCACCAGATTTTCATCTGTCATAACTTCACTGATTGGCCGATCATAATCTTCAATAAAACGCAGATCCCGGTTGGTTAAAATCCCTACCAGCTTTTTTTCCTCATTAACAATAGGAACTCCAGAAATGCGATAGCGGGACATCAGCTTTTCAGCTTCAAATATCATATCATCCGGAGAAAGATAGAAGGGATCAATAATAACTCCACTTTCAGAACGCTTAACCCGGTCGACTTCATGGGCCTGCTCTTCGGCAGTCATGTTTTTATGCAGCACGCCCAATCCTCCTTCCCGGGCCATGGCTATAGCCAGGTCAGATTCAGTAACGGTGTCCATGGCAGCACTAAGGATTGGGGTCTTGAGAATAATGCTGTCTGTCAAACGGGTCTCAATCGAGACATCCCGGGGTTTAACCCGGGAATAAGCCGGCTTTAAGAGCACATCATCAAAGGTCAAAGCTTCACCGGCTATTCTTTCAGCTGGATTTCGCATGTTTTGCTGGCCTCCTCAGTTTAATAAGGTTATTGTAAAAATATTTAAAAAAGACGAACCAGAGTTTTGCAGAAATATTTAAACCAGCTTAACAGAGTTTTCTCCCTCTGTCAAGCAGGAGGCCCGGCAGCAGCCTGAATTATAAGGGACTATAAAAATCATTGGGTTTTATTGAATACAGCAGTGTAAAAGGCAGAAATATAAAAAAAGCCCGGCCTGTTGTTCTGAGTGAGGCCCGGGCGGTTTCAGTCATATTCAATTTCACTGCGGCCGGAAAGGGCTCTGGACAGGGTAACCTCATCGGCATATTCCAGATCACCGCCGGCAGGCAGGCCCTGCGCCAGTCTGGTAATTTTAACATCCTTTTTCTGCAGAATTTTTTTAAGATAAAGAGCGGTTGCATCTCCCTCCGTGCTGGGATCGGTGGCAATAATTACCTCCCTGACCTGAAGTTCTCTAACTCTTTCGCGAAAATTATCGAGAGTCAGCTCTTCAGGGCCGACATCATCCAGCGGAGAAATCAACCCCTGTAGGACATGGTAGAAGCCCTTATACTCTCCCGTATTTTCCATGGCAATAACATCCCGGGGGCTCTCCACCACACAAAGCAGACTTTGATCTCTTTTCGGGGAACTGCAGATCTGGCAGGGATCCTCTTCGGTTATATTATGGCATTGCGAGCAGAAAGAAATGTTTTGCTGGAAACCCGTCAGCGCTCCTGCCAGTTCTTCAATTTCCTGCTGGCTTTTATCTAGCAGATGAAAAGCCAGCCGGGTGGCAGTATGGGTGCCGATACCCGGCAGCTTTTCCAGTTCACCTATAAGCTTTCTCAGCGCTCTGGGATAGGAGTACATTTAAAACATCCCCGGCAGATTCATTCCTCCAGTGATATCTCCCATTTCCTCTTCAATCATTTCCTGAACCTGACGCATTCCTTCATTGATAGCAGCCACAATCAAATCTTCCAGCATTTCCACATCATCGGGGTCCAGAACATCAGGATCGATCTCCAGGTCAACCAGATCCTTCTGACCGTTAACCACAGCTTTGACGGCACCGCCGCCGGCAGTGGCTTCAATGGTCTTATCAGCCAGCTCTTCCTTCATCTTCTGCATTTTAGCCTGCATCTGCTGGGCCTGTTTCATCATTTTCTTCATGTTCATCATTATTACCTCCTTTAAGATTTGCTAAAATTTCCTTCTGTTCCTGTAAAACCTCAGCGGAAACAGAAATAATTTCTCCTCCAAATATCTGCTGGGCCTGTTTTATTAGATCACTCCTGTCGGCACCAACCTTCCTGGCATCCTGGCCTGAACTTTTTGGGCCGGTGCTGGAATTTGCTCTGTTTGAGGTGCCTGGTTCCTGTTGAAAATCCCTGTTTTCGTCCTGAAGGGTGCTGCCATCCAGCTGAAATTCCAGTTTTAGTTCAGAATCAATATCCAGGGCCTCTGCAGTTTTCTGCTGAATCAATTCACTCTCTTTCCGGGCGCTCTGCAGGTGAAATTTTTTATCCGATGGAAAATTTAAAATCAGGCTGCTGCTACGCAGTACAGGCTGTCGGCATTCCTTAATCATAGCATGGGTTTTAATATCGGCTTCCTTGATAGAATCCAGTATCTCCTCCCAGAGTTTGGCGGTTATTTCCCGGGCAGAAGTCTTATCTTCCGAAAAAGCTGCAGCTTCAATATCTTCAACCTCAACGGTCTCAGCTGAACTTTCAAAAGCGGACTCTGCTTCTTCCCGGGAATAATCTGCGCTTTCTCCGGAATCTTCAGTTTTATCAGCCGCCGGGTCAGCGCTTTTTGCGGTAGCTCCCTCCAGCGAAGGCTGCTGGATTTTTTTATCTCTGTCATTTTTGTCCTTTTCCGCTTTGTCCTCTTCCACTTTGTCCTCTTTCGCGGTCTCCCGGGAAACTTTGACATCAGCTGATTCCTCTATTTGGTCCGCTTTTTGTTCTTCTTCAGCCTTAAGGGATTCCCGTGATTTTAGGAGCTCCCGGGATTCCCGGGTTTTTGATATCTCACTTTTATCCCTTTCCTCCAGTCGTTTCTCCAGATTTGCCAGCCGGCGGGTTAAACCTGCCGGGCTTTCATCGCTGCCCGGCTCAGTAATCTGAACCAGGGCCAGCTCCAAGAGAATATCGGGCCGGGCTGTCCTCCGCAGCCGTCCTTCCAGCTCTACCAGTTTGTTAACTATATAATTAATTTCTCCCTGATTAAAAAACCTGCTGTCCTCTTTAATCAGCTGCCGGCGGTTTTCAGCCAGCCCGGAAGCGGCCAGACCAAAATCACCGTTGACTGTCAGCATCAACTCCCGGCAGTAATCAAGCAGATCTCCCGCAATTT
>PWHA01000236.1 GCA_003554685.1 Halanaerobiaceae bacterium | reverse complement strand
TTTTTAGCAATTACTTGAACAGCAGTACAGTGAGGGCCAGGGCAGTTACTGCCGGTTCTCCATCGCCCGGTGTCCTCCTCCCCTATTACAGTTTATTACTTCTCGCATAACTGTTATAACAGTTTCGAACCTATCTCTTACTGCCATAATTTTATCCTGCTGACAAAAGGATTCAATGAGATCATCTATAGCAATTACATCAGCAATTACATCATTTGTAATTATTTCTAGAGAAATTACCTCTATTGAAGTTTCATCAATTACAGCTGGCAGAACTTAATATCTGTTAACAGCTTCTGACTGATATATCGAGATTACAATCCCGGATTATCATCGGCAGCATGTCCTTTGATGACACTGCTGCTTAACCTTTAAAAAGCCACCATTAACATCACTCTTCTTTTTAATAGTTTATTCCAGACCGCAGGGATTGTCAGCTCAGTTCCTCCAGAGCCCTGGCAATTTCCTGCATATTGGCAGGAGGTGTTTCTCCCGGGACTTCACAGCCGGGGGCGATGCAGGTGTCCTTATCACCGGCTGACAGGCAGCTTTGAACAGCCTTTCTAACATCGGCCTGAGAGCCCTGCAGCAGAATATCCACCGGATCAAAGTTGCCACAGGCAGCAGATTTACCCCTCAGCACTTCGACCGCCTCTGAAAAATCAACCATCCAGTCAATATCGACCATGTCAGCGCCTGTTCTGGCTATCTGAGGCAGCAGGGCAGAAATATCACCGCAGATATGAAGTTTAACCCGGGCTCCAGCCTCCTGAATGGCCTGACTGATCCTTTTTTCATAGGGAAGGACAAATTCCTGATAATGGTCAGGGCTGATGAGAGAAGCTGCAGCATCGCCCATTCCGATAAAGTCGGCTCCCGCCCTGACCTGCTCTCTGGCAAAGAGGATGGCCTGCTCGGCGCAGATCTCCAGCAGGTTGTGAACCTCAGCGGGCCTTTCGATGAGGTCCAGCATCAGATTGTTAACCCCCCTGAGATTGCTGGCGCTGGCAAAGGCCCCTTCAATCCAGCCCAGAATCGGATAGCTCTCCCCTGCTTTTTCCTGAAAGAGCTCAACCGCTTTGATTCTGTCCAGCATTCTTTCCCCTTTTAGGGGATCCCTGACTTCAAGCTTTTGTAAATCAGCATAGTCTTCCAGGAAAATCCCCCTGAAGGAAGGTGCGGCATCCTCCGGCACCCTGATTTCTGCTCCCATATCATGCCCTTCCCGGCAGGGATCGGAAATGGCGCTGACCATGTCTATCTTAAAATCTTCACAGCATTTCAGGTTGGCCTCCACCAGATAGCGGTAATCGGTGGCGTACTTCCTGTAGGGAATGCCGCTATGTCTGGCGGCAAAGCCCATCACTATGCTGAGATTGGGTGCTCTATCAACCGGTTTCCCGGCTAATCTGTGAAAAACTCTCTCATAGGAATTCATTTTATCAGTCCTTATTTGTTTGCTTTAGCGCTCATCAAAAGTGCAATCCGAGCAAAAACTGTAACATCTTATGATTTCACTTTTTATGATTTCACTTTAAAGGTAATATCTATCTGATTATCTCTGGACAACTTAATTAAATAATATATCAGGTAAATTGTCAAAGAAAAACTGTTTTTCCCAGGCTTTTATTCTTTGCAAATACAGTCTAACTATTTGCTTTGATTTCACAAATGCAATCTAAATTTCTATCTTCATTTTTCGAAAAGCGATCTAACTATTTGCTAAAATTTCGCAAAAGTGGTCAAATATCGGCTTTACGTCTCGGAACCTCTGTGTGTCCTGTCTCGTTTCTGTGAATTTTCTGTCAATACTGTTCTCCCAAAAATCCGAAGTCCCGATGTCTCGATGTTTCGATGTCCCGAAGTCCCGAAGTCCCGAAGACCCGAAGATCCGAAAAAATTTGCCCTGTGAACAGATATCCTGTCTTGATGTTTTTTCGTAAAACCAGGATATTGCCACAAAGAGGCAAGCTTCATCCCGCCAGTTAGTAAATCTAAAAACCGAGCTGCTTTGCTGCTCTTAATATTAATTTGCTGCTCTAAATATTAAAAATGTCATGTCTTCAATTGAGAACATTTGGGATTTGCTGATTATAAATGATTTTTCTGCATTCTATCCGGCAGGAATTTCGCAAGCAATATATAAATACATCAATATATAAATACATCAAAGAGAGAAAATAAACTGCTGAAAGCGGGGGATATTAATGTCAGAGAAAGAAATGATATCACGGGAAAAAGCGGAAAAGGAAGTCGATCTGGCCAGCCGACGCATCGCTATGCTGCATCTTGCCTATGCCCGCACACTGGTGGAAAAGCTGGGTGAGGAAGAAGGCAGAAAAATGATACTTGCCGCCATCAAGCGCTACGGCAAAATGGTGGGAGAGAAAACAAAAGAGGCCGTGCTGAAAGAAGGCTGGGAACTCGAACCGGATAATTTTGGCCGTGGTCCCTCACGTACCCTGCCTGAATTCGGCATCTGCGACAGTTCGGAGATCCTGTCTGTAGAAGATGGCAGGAAAAGATCGCAGGTCTGCGGCTGTACTATGGGCAAGGTCTGGCGTGAGATGGAGGGTGAGGAGCTTGGCAGCCTCTACTGCTATGTGGATGCCGCCAAATATATGTACTACAATCCCGATTATAAGAGGATCCCCCACCAATCTATGCCCCGGAGCGGAGGTGACCGCTGTCTCTTTGAGGTTAAAGAGACAACAGAAAGGGAGAAGGAGCTTTTCTTTGCTGAGGAGGTGGACT
>PWHA01000276.1 GCA_003554685.1 Halanaerobiaceae bacterium | reverse complement strand
GAAGAAGACCAGGTTGATAGGCCGGAGGTGTAAGTGTGGCAACACATTAAGCTGACCGGTACTAATAGATTGACTTCTTCTCTCTCTCCTACATCCCTGTGCGTCTTTCAGTGTGGGATGAGATTGAGAAATAACTTGTAATATATGCTTTGTGAATTAGTTATACTTGAAAATAGCAATAATTCAACTAAGATCTACACTAAATTTTTACTAAGTGCAAGAATATTTTCTTAATTTAAGCTTGTAATAGTTAAAAATAGAAAGCTTCCTGGCTCTGTCATTTCTGGCAGAGTTTTTTTATTTGAAATAATTTTTGCAGATGAAGCAGGAAAATTTATTATAAACCAGAATATTAATTATACTACCCCAAGATTGTCTCCAGTTCTGAAAGTTGATTAAATTTAGTTGAATGGCTGATTTAATTTTTTCGAAAGATGCATTTTTCTTTGTTGTAGGTTCTGAGGTAGCTTAAAGTGTAACGGCTTGGGATTTTTGTTTTTGGTGGATTTTTTGGACTTAACGGTTGAGAAGATTTATTAGACATAGCGAGGAGGACTTTGAAGTTATTTTAAGGTTTTTTACAGAACTATTATTTGATGTTGTTTAGGATTTAGTGAAATTTGTTTTGGCAAAACTGAGGATTGAGTGAAGGTTGGTTTGAGTAGGAGAATTTGATTGAAGGGATTGGAGCTGAGATTGGGGTAGAGAAAGAGCTTGGAAAATAGTATAGAGCAGAAAGGAGATTTTAAGCATGAAAAGAAAAATTTTGCTGGTATTAATTCTGGTATTTGCTCTGACGGTGGTTGCTCCTATGGCGGCAGCCCAGGCCCGGCATGGCGGGGACCTGGATATTGCTTTTGGCACCGATCCCGAATCTCTGGACCCGAAAGAGGCTTCTTCTTCACCGGCGGCAATGGTAATGCTGCATGTTATGGAAGCGCTTTTTGATATGACTCCAGAAGGGGAAATTGTGCCCCTGCTGGCAGAAGGTTATGAAGCCAGTGAAGATGGTACTGTCTATGATATATTTTTAAATGAGGGAATAGAATTTCATGATGGCACCTATTTTGATGCTGAGGTTGTAAAATTTAATCTGGACAGATTGGTTGATGAAGAGGCTCCTTTTTCCTTCTTAATCGATGGTGTAGATCATGTAGAGGTTATTGATGATTATACTGTGAGATTGAGTATGGATGAACCCTTTGCTCCAATCATTGCCCATCTTTCCCATGATTTTATTTCAATGGTGAGTCCCAATGCCGTTGAGGAGTATGGTGATGATTTTGGTATGAATCCTGTAGGAACCGGGCCATTTGTCTTTGAAGAATGGAGTCGGGGTGAGAGGGTTGTGCTCTCCCGTAATGATAATTACTGGGGATATAATGCCTATGTCGATACTGTAACTTTCCATGTGGTGCCGGAGGATTCCACCAGGGTGGTTATGTTGGAGACCGGCGAGGTTGATGCTGCTATGAGGATTCCTCCCCGGGATACTGCCAGGGTTGATGGGGATCCCAATCTGCATGTGGTTAATACTTCCAGTCTGAGGACCATATATGTTGGTATGCATAATCAGCGTGAGCCCTTTAATGATGTCAGGGTACGAAGGGCTGTCAACTATGCGGTTAATAATGTTTCTATAGTGGAAAATATTATGGATGGGGCAGGTCGTCCCTCTGATGCTCCGATTTCTCCGGATATTTTTGGATATTCTGCTCAGGAGAGATATGAGTTTAATCCTTACAGGGCCCGGGAACTGCTGGCCGAGGCCGGTTATGAGGATGGTCTTGAGGTTGACTTTTATTATCCGGCCGGCAGGTATATGATGGATGAGACGATTGCCCAGGCTGTGCAGAGTCAGCTGGCTGATGTAGGCATAGATGCCAATATGATTAATCTGGAATGGACCACCTATCTGGAGACACTGGATCAGGCACCGGAAGAGGCCGATCATGATATGTATCTGCTGGGCTGGGGTACGGTAACCGGTGATGCTGATTATGGTCTCTATGCTCTCTTTCATTCCTCGCAGTGGGCTCCTTTAGGAAATGATTATTCCTATCTGGGGAATGAAGAGGTCGATGAGCTGCTGGATAAGGCCCGGGTTACTCCTGATGTCGATGCCAGACTGGCGGCCTATGAAGAGGCTATTGAAATTATCTGGGACCAGGCTCCCTGGATCTTCCTGCACAGTGAAGTGCAGCTGGATGGAGTTAATAATAGAGTTGAGGGTCTGATCCATCATCCCAGAGAAAATATAATTGCCACTGAAGCCTATTTTGTGGAGTAAGGCTGGCTGAGATAATCTGGAATTAAATAATAAGAAGATAATGAGAAGATAGATTTAAAAGGTCATAACTGTTTAGAATTGATTGAAGACAGGCCCGAGAACAGGCTTATGTAGGGCCTGAAGGATAACCAGGATAGTACTGGATATTCTGGCAGGTGGATTGATGGTTGGGGTCCTGTTTGGTATGGCTGCAGGGCCCCAATTATTATTTTGCCGGGATAAATCGGGTTTGAGCTGATGTATTGGATGTTAGCTGGTTACTTGATTTTCATGTGCAGGGCTGATATTTTTGAGATAATCAGCTGTTTTTAAGGCTGTTTAATTCTTGAATCTAGAGATTATTGATTCTTGTTATTGCTTTTTAGTTTTTGGGTATATCTGTGAATTTATGCTTTTATTTTTATGAATTTATTTATGCTTTTATTCTTGTGAGTTTATGTATTGTGTTTTATATTCTTAATTCTACTGCTTGATTTCTGGATTTTTTCT
>PWHA01000227.1 GCA_003554685.1 Halanaerobiaceae bacterium | reverse complement strand
GTTCCTCTTCCCGGCTGGCAAATCCGGGCTCGGTATAGGCAAATATTTTGCCTTCAAAGTTGCGCAGCACTATCTTGCCCGGGGAACGGGAAATGATATACTGAGGATTTACCGGAATTTTTCCTCCCCCTCCGGGAGCATCAATTACATAGGTGGGCACCCCCAGACCGGTGGTGTGTCCCCGAAGTGATTCAATGATGCTGAGGCCGCGATCAACCCTGGTGCGGAAATGTTCGATGCCCTGGGAAAGATCGCACTGATAAATGTAGTAAGGCTTAATCCTGATTTTAAGTAGTTTATGAACCAGATCCCGCATGATTTTGGGACTGTCGTTAACCCCTTTCAGCAGGACCGATTGATTGCCCAGTGGTATGCCGGCATCTGCCAGCCTGACCGCAGCTTCTTCAGATTCAGGAGTAATTTCCCTGGGGTGATTAAAGTGGGTATTGAGATAAAGCGGGTGGTATTTTTCCAGCATTTCAATCAGTTCAGGGGTTATCCGCTGGGGCATAACGACAGGGGCTCTGGTTCCAATTCTAATCATCTCCACATGTTCGATAGTCTTGAGTTCCTTTAATATACTTTCCAATCTATCATTAGAAATCAGCAGACCATCTCCTCCGGAAATCAAAACATCCCGGATCCGGGTGGTATTTTTTATATAATCCAGAGCCTGCGAAATTTTGTCTGAAGGCAGAGGACTGTCAGTAACTCCTGCAAATCTTCTTCTGGTGCAGTGTCGACAGTACATGGCGCACTGATCTGTTATCAGAAGCAGTACTCTATCAGGGTAGCGGTGGGTTAAACCCGGAACCGGAGCATCAATATCTTCATGGAGAGGATCTTCCAGATCAGCCCGGCCGGTTTTAAGTTCCAGGGAAGCAGGTACAGCCTGACGGCGGATGGGACAGTTCGGGTCTTCAGCAGACATCAGACTGGCATAATATGGGGTTATGGCCATTCTTAACTTTTTCAAAGCTTTATTAATTTCTCTTTCCTCTTCTTCGGTTAAAGGGATAACCTGCTTTAAAGCCGAGGTATCTGTTATTCTGTTTTTAAGCTGCCAGCGCCAGTCCTGCCAATCTTCCGGGCTGACCTCCTGCCAGATTTCAAATTGTTGATAATTTTGCATTCTATCTTCCTCCTGTTTGACCTGGGGTGTTTATATAATACCTTTACTAATACTTATATGCAAATTCTATGCCAGAATACTGCCGGCTTGAGAGCAGGAGTTCTCCCCCGGAATAAAGAACTGTAAGAATTAAAGGGAGATAAAATAGAGAATAAGGAGGCAGTTTAATTATGAAAAGCTTGCCCTGCACCAACATTAAACTCACCAGGATTACCGAGAATGCCCGTCAGATGAAGGCTAAATGTTCATCCCTGGGTATTGAGCTGACCGGAGTTGTCAAGGGAGGGGCCGGCGATCTCAGGATAGCTGAAGCTTTTCTGGCCGGGGGGATAAAGAAGTTGGGGGATTCCCGGCTGAAAAATATCAGGGGATTTAAAGAGGCCGGCCTGGAAGCTGAATATCTGCTCCTCCGGCTGCCCCACCCCGGTCTGGCTGATGAGGGGGTGGAGCTGGCAGATATCAGTCTAAACAGCGAGCTGATCACTCTTAAGGCTCTGGGAGAAGCAGCCAGAGCTCGGAACAGGCGTCATAAAGCTATAATTATGATTGATGTAGGAGATCTGCGAGAGGGAGTCCTTACCGCTGAAATCAGTGATTTTATGGCCCAGGCCCGTCAAATTTCCGGTATTGAAATTATAGGACTGGGCACCAATGTCGGCTGCTACGGGGGAGTTTTACCTACCCCGGAAAATACCAGGGAACTGGTTGAGCTTAAGGAGCAGCTGGAAACCGAGCTATCAGCAGAGCTTGAGGTTATCTCAGGCGGCAATACTGCCACCACAACCCTCCTGGACCAGGGTAAAATGCCGGCTGGAGTTAATCATTTAAGGGTAGGAGAGGGCATTCTGCAGGGCACCGATATTACCAATCAGAGGGAAATTCCCGGTTTCAATCAGCAGAATATAACTTTATCTACCGCTATTATTGAACTCAAACGAAAGCCCTCAGTTCCCCAGGGTACTCTGGGTTATGATGCCTTTGGTCAAAAGCCCAGTTTCGTAGATAAAGGAGAAAGGCTCAGGGCAATTTTAGCAGTCGGCCGACAGGATGTCAGGATAGGTGGGTTAAAACCCTGCCTGGCCGGAGCCGAAATTATTGGTGCCAGCAGTGACCATCTGCTGCTGGATGTCACCGAAGTCACCGTAGACCTTAAAGTGGGTGATGTTCTGGATTTTGAGCTTGATTATGGCGGCATGCTCTCTGCCCTGACTTCACCCTATCTGGCCAGAAATTATCTTGAATAACGCTGGCAGCCTGCCTGATTGCAAAAACCACCTCCGGACCTTTAAACCACCCTGCTTCCTGCCAGAAAGGTTTCCTGAATCTTTAATTTGCTGAGATTGGCTGCTTTGAGCTGACGGGGATCCTCTTCCAGTACGATAAAATCAGCCAGCTGGCCGGGGCTTAATGAGCCTTTAAACCGGGCTTCACCACTGAGTCTGGATCCAGCTTCGGTATAAAGTTCTAAGGCATGATCCAGTTTCAACTTTTCCTGGGGCAGAAATCCCTGCTCCGGTCTGCCCTGCCAGTCCTGCCGGCTCAGGGCAGCTTCTATGCCGTAGAGAGGGTTGACCGGTTCAATGGGAGCATCTGAACTGAAGGCCAGCCGCATCCCAGCCCGTGAAAGGCTCTGCCAGGCAAAGGAATTTTGCTGGAGTTCCTGATCCAGCCGCTTTTTTACCATCTGTCGGTCTGACTTGATAAAAACAGGTTGAACTACTGCCCAGATCTGTTCCCTGCCCAGTTCGTTGATCAGTCCGGGTCGTGTCAGCTGACAGTGAATGATCTGGGATTGTTTCAGCATTTTTTTGTTCTGAGCAGATTTTTTAATAGCTTCCAGGGCGGTTTTAATAGCTCGATCCCCGATGGCATGAATGGCAGGAATAAATCCCTGACGATAGCTTCTCTTCAGAAGCTCTCTCAGATTATCGGCATTGAGGAGCAGCTCGCCCCTGTTGCCGGGATCATCAAGGTATGAGGTGGAAAGTGCTGCAGTTCGGGCTCCCAGAGAGCCGTCCAGCATGATCTTAACCGGGCCGTAACGGAGATCCTCATTGCCCTCTCCGGTAGGCCGGGAAATTTTAGTCAGTTTTTCCAGGTCGGCAGTGTTTTTAATGCGCTGCTGCAGGTAAAGGCGGGGCCTGGCTTCGGTTTTATTTAGATAGTTCTGATAGGCAGCCAGCATATCCTCAGCCCGCCTGACAGCTCTCAGGTCATCAATGCCCACAGAGGTTATACCCTGTTCCAGGAGGTGTTTTCCGGCCAGTTCCAAGGTAGCAGCCAGATCTGAGATACCGGGCTCGGGAAGCTCATCAAGCACCAGCTCAACAGCGGAATCAAAAAGCATACCGTTAGGCCTGCCGTCGGGATAACGGCCAATTTTTCCTCCCTCCGGGTCGGCTGTATCTTTCTCTATGCCGGCCAGCTCCAGAGCTTGAGAATTAACTGCTGCAGCATGATAACAGATTCTCCTCAATATTATTGGTTTTTCGGTGGAGAAACTGTCAAGAAAAGCTCTTTCCGGCAGCCTCTCTTCAGGAAACCGGCTGTCATTCAGCCTGATTCCCATAATAACCTCTGCCTGATGTTTACTCTCGATCTCAACCTCAATTTTTTCCCGGAGCTCCTGCCGGGAGCTTACCTGGCTTAGATCCAGGGCAGTCAGATCAGTACCCAGCTGATAAAAATGGAGATGGGCATCATTAAAACCGGAAAGCAGGGTACGGTCCTTAAGGTCTCTGCCGGGCCAGTCGCCGTAACGGCTTATTATCTCTTCCCTTTCCCCGCAGGCTACCACCCTTCCATTCTCTAATGCCAGAGCTCCATCTTCCCACCAGGTTCCCTTCTTCTCTCGAACCGTGCAGTTATAATAAACTCTTCTAGCTTCAGGTGTCATAATCTACCTCCTGATTATTTGATTTTAAAAAGCTGCAGGCTTTTCGGCGGCAAAATTTTGATTTAATAATATCATATCATATTTTGCCTGATATACCTAACCGGTTGTTTCGGCTGCTCTTTTGGCGGAAATCAGGCCTTTTTAGCAAAATATTTTTCGCATAAAAGAAAAATATTTTGCATTTTTGCAGGTCCTTATTTCTGAAAAGAGAATTATTTGATAGAATACCCTGAAAAATTCAAGGAGGTTTTACCTTTGGTTGAGCAGCTGGATAGAATCATGAGCGAGGATGCTGGACAGCTTCTGGGAGGAGGTAGCTGGCGGGAGATAGTGCTGGCACTGGATGAAGGAATCCACATTGTGGACCAGCAGGCCCGCACGATTTTATACAACCATTCAGCCGGCCGAATGGACGGGCTGAGGCCGGAAGAAGTTCTAGACCGGAGTATTTTTGAGGTTTTCCCCTCTCTGACCTTTGAAAACAGCACCCTTATGCAGACTTTAAAAAGCGGCAAAGAAGTTTCTCAATCCCAGCAGACTTTTGTAAACATGAAGGGCGAGCAGATTACCACGGTAAATAAGACAGTTCCGGTTATTTTTAGTGATGGTTCCCGGGGAGCTATGGAAATATCCCGTGATATTACCCTTATTCAGGAGCTGGCTGAAAATATTAGCAGTCTGAGAAACAGATTTTCTTCTGAAAGATCAGCAGAAACTGCTGCTCCCGGCAGCCGGGTAAAATCCAGGTTTAAATCCAATAATACAAGTTATACCTTTGCCGATCTGGTAGGTGAGAATAGAGAATTTAAAAAGGTAATGAATGATGCGGTGAGAGCAGCCGGCAGCGATTCCTCTGTGCTCATTATCGGCGACACTGGAACCGGCAAGGAGCTCTTTGCCCAGGGAATTCATAATGCCAGTTCCCGGGCAGCCCAGCCCTTCATAGCTCAGAACTGTGCTGCTCTGCCCCGGGAGCTGCTGGAAAGTCTGCTCTTTGGAGCTGAAAAGGGAAGTTTTACCGGAGCCGCAACCAGACCCGGTCTTTTCGAGCAGGCCAGTGGAGGAACAATTCTCCTGGATGAAATTAATTCCCTGGATTATGACCTGCAGGCCAAACTGCTCCGGGTTCTTCAGGAGGGCAGAGTTCGCCGGGTGGGAGGTCAGCAGGAAAAGGAGGTGGATGTCAGGGTGCTGGCTACCATGAATCAACCTCCGGAGGAGGCCTTTGCTGCGGGCAGCCTGCGTCAGGATTTATTTTATCGCCTGAGTGTAATCTGTCTGTCTCTGCCCCCGCTGCGTAGGCGACGGGATGATATTCCCCTGCTGCTGGACCATTTTTTTGAACTCTACAACAGCAGGTTTAATCGCAAACTGGAGGGGATAACCCCTCAGCTCAAACAGGCCCAGTTAAAATATGACTGGCCCGGTAATGTCAGAGAACTGCAGCATATGATTGAATGCGGTTTTAACCTGGTCAGCCAGGAGCGGAAAATTGGCCTGGAGTCTCTGCCCCTGCATCAGAGGGAAAAGCTCAGCAATCTCAAAGGAGCCAGCAGCAGTAATCTGGCCGCACCGCTGCTTCAGGGAGAGATCCCTGAACTGGAAAGCTATCTGGCCCGGGTTGAAAAAAAGATGATTATCAGGGCGCTCAACCAGTCCGGGGGAAATAAAACTTCCGCCGGTAAAATGCTGGGAATTTCCAGACAGTCTTTGCAGTATAAGCTGAAAAAATATCAACTGGAATAAAAGTTGCATATAATATTAGTAGGAGGTTTATCACTATGGATCTGGGTTTACTGGTTGTCTTTTTACTGGCTGGTTTTGCGCTGGGTTTTTTCCAGGAAAATAACCGGTTACTGAGCAGACTTGCCCGCTGGGTGGTTCATTTTGGTCTTTTGCTTTTAATATCTGCCATGGGAGCCCGGATTGGGGCTGACCCGGAGGTCATTGCCGATCTGGGTCGAATCGGTTTGCAGTCCTTTGGCCTGGCTCTCGGAGGAATAACAGGAAGTGTGATCTGCCTTTATATATTCTCCTATTATGTGGAAATTTTAAGGGAGCAGCCGGACCGCTATGAACCCGGTGTATACGAAGCTTCCGGGGATGAGGGAGGCTTGAGGCTGACAGCAATTATTCTGCTGGTCGTGACAGCTGGTTGTCTGGCCGGCTGGCTTATTCTGCCTGAAACTGCTCTACCACTGCTGACCTCTCTTACCAGCTATTCTCTGATGGTGTTATTTGTAGGAGTAGGAGTTGATATTGGTCAGAAGAGGGGTATTTTCCGGCAGATCAGAGAACTGGGTTGGAGAATAATTGCTATCCCCCTGCTGGTGGCGATTGGCAGCATTATCGGGACAGTAATTGCCGGCACCCTGCTGGGGCTGCTCCGCAATGAATCTGCTGCCCTGGGAGCAGGTTTTGGCTGGTACAGCCTGTCGGCGGTGCTGCTGACCGATCTGCACAGTGTGGAGCTGGGTTCCATGGCCTTTTTGACCAATATCATGCGGGAGATGCTGGCCCTGATTATCATACCTTTGATTGCTCCACTGCTGGGTTCAATTACTGCGATTGCTCCCGGGGGAGCAACAACCATGGATGTCACTCTACCGCTGTTAAAGAAGGTTGGTGGTGAAGAGGTTGTCCTTCCGGCCTTTATTAATGGAGTGGTATTGACGGCCCTGGTCCCCCTGCTGGTACCCTTTTTACTAACCCTGTAATACTTGAGCCTGACAGATTTTTTGCCGGGGTTAATAACCGGGTGATTTTGCTAAAAGAGAGCTTTACCGGGTTATTAATACTGGCGAGAGTTTTTGGTGATAGTTATTAATGAAACAGTTAAAAATTAACAAAAGAGGAGTTTAAGTTAGGGGTTTGCCGGGTATTATTTAGCCTGAAGACAGATAATAGATTGGGAAAGTCAGCACCAGGCAGAGGAGGCAGGCGAACATGGACCGACTGGCAGAACTAATTTTAAAATCCGGCAGCAGAACCACTACCTTTATTGGGCTGGCAAAAAATGCCGGGAAAACCACAGCCTTTAATCAGGCCAGCCGGGAACTGGCTGCTGAAAGCTGCAAGCTGGCACTGCTTTCCTTTGGCAGGGATGGTGAAAGAAGAGATGCGGTAACCGGCAAGCAGAAACCCCCGGTGCTGGTGCCTCCAGGAGCCTGTTTTGTCACGGCGGAGAAAGCCCTTTCTACCTACAGCTCAGAAACTGAACTGCTGGAAAAAACCGGGCTTCGAACTATCAGAGGCGAGGTCTGTATTTACCGCTGCCGAAAAAACTTCTGTAAAGTTGAGTTGACCGGGATCAACAGGACTTCAACCCTGAAAAAGATTAAAAACAGGCTATTAGACTCAGCTGAATATATTCTGGTTGACGGAGCACTGGACCGGAGAAGTTCAGCCCTGCCGGAACTGGCAGGGTCAGCAGTAATTTCCACCGGTGCGGTGCTGGGCAGCACCACTGACAGGGTGGTAGATAAAACTGCCTCGGCACTAACAAGCCTTAAACTGCCTGGTGTTGAAACTGGAGAACATCGCAGCAGATTTAAGAAACTTATGGAGGAAGCTGAAAGCTCCGACTCAGGAGGCTGGCTCTGCAGCAGCCAGGATAAAGTAATGTTTCGCGAGAAACTTTCCCTGAATCTCAAGCAGGAACTGGCTGAAAGGCTGACAGATAAAGGAGATTATAATTTGTTAATTTTAACCGGGGCCCTGACTGAAGAGATTGCCAGGGTTTTGATTACCGCAAAACAAAGCCGGGGACTGGTTATAATTGTCAGGGATGGTACCAGAGTTTTTTTGAAATTAAGGGGCTTAAATTTGCTGAGAAAACGGGGGATTAAAATTAAGGTGCTTGACACCATTAATATTCTGGCTCTAACAGTAAATCCCCATAATCCCGAAGGGCGAGATCTTAATCCGGAGCTTTTGCTGGCAGCTCTCAGGGAGTCCCAGCCTGAATTGCCGGTTGTTGATGTTAAATCGCAAAGTTATAAATCTTAAGTTTTAGTAAATTTCCAGGGGGAGAGATTACCATGGCTGAGCTTGTTGTTGATGAAGAACTGGTAACTGACTGCCGTCAGGCAGCGGCAGAAATTGCTGATGGAGTTGATAAATTTATTTCAGGTCTGACCACCACTTCAGTGGAGCGAACTGTCCTGAGGCTGCTGGGAGTAAACGGGGTTGATGAGGAAGAGGTACCCGTTCCCAATATAATGGTGAGGCAGCTGCGGGAAGCAGAGCTACTTAAAGAGGGGTCAGCCCACAATCTGGGGCGGGCCCTGCTGGCAGGTAATTATGAGATAGACGAACTTGCAGGGGCAGTGGCCCGGGGAGAAGTTTATCTGCCTGACTTGATAAAGAAGTGCCGGACTTCCCGGGAGGAGGTCAGCAGTTTCGTCAGAGAGTTGACGGAAAAAAAAGCCCGGAAAATTAAAGAAATCAGGCAGGAAAGGGAGGATCTTAAGCAGAAATTATCACCGGGCTCCCGGCCCTGGCTTTATGTGATTGTAGCTACCGGCAATATTTATGAGGATGTCAGGCAGGCCCGGACGGCAGCGCGGCAGGGGGCCGATATCATAGCTGTAATTCGCAGCACAGCTCAGTCTCTACTGGATTATGTTCCCTATGGGCCAACCACCGAGGGCTTTGGCGGCACCTATGCCACCAAGGAAAATTTTCGTATAATGCGTGAGGCTCTCGATGAGGTCGGTCAGGAGATCGGGCGTTATATTCAGCTGGTCAACTACTGTTCGGGGCTCTGCATGCCGGAAATTGCTGCCCTGGGAGCTCTGGAAAGACTCGATATGATGCTCAATGATGCCATGTACGGCATTTTATTCCGGGATATCAACATGAAAAGAACCTTTATTGATCAGTATTTTTCCCGGTTGATCAACGCCTATGCCGGCATCATCATCAATACGGGAGAGGATAACTATCTCACCACCGCCGATTCTCTGGAGGAAGCCCATGCCGTGGTGGCTTCTCAGTTTATCAATGAGGAACTGGCCAGACGCTCCTCTCTGCCCCCGGAGCTGATCGGGCTGGGACATGCCTTTGAAATAGATCCGGAGCTCGAAGACGGGTTTCTGCTGGAACTGGCCCAGGCCCAGCTGATTCGCCAGCTTTTTCCAGAAGCTCCCCTGAAGTATATGCCCCCGACCAGATATATGACCGGTGATATTTTTAAGGGACATCTTCAGGACGGTATGTTTAATCTGGCTTCCATTATCACCGGCCAGGGAATTCAGCTGTTAGGTATGCTGACCGAGGCGATTCATACCCCCTTTATTCAGGATCGGGCCCTGAGCCTGGATAATGCCCGCTATATTTTCAATAACTGCAGAAACCTGGGCCAGGAGCTGGAATTTAAATCCGGGGGTAAAATTCAGGCCCGGGCTGATCAGGTTCTGGCCGAGACGGCAGAAATGCTGGAAAAAATAGCGGAAATGGATCTGATGCAGTCCCTGGAGGAAGGTTTTTTTGCCGGAATTAAAAGGTCCAGAAACGGTGGTAAGGGCAGTGAGGGAGTGCTGGCATGCTCCCGGTATTATTACAATCCCTTTGCCGATCTTTTCAGAAAGGAGCTGAGCAGCCAGTGAGAGATTCGGGTTCTGATAACAGAAGCGGTCGAAAGAAAAAAATCTCCGGGGGCTGGCAGGAAAAATCAGCAGATGTGGATCTTAAGCTGGTGCGTCCTTATGGAGATACACTAAATGATGGTCAGATTCAGCTCAGCTTTACCCTGCCGGTACCGGCAGGGCCGGAAGCCCGGGCAGCAGGATGTACTCTTCTGGAAAAGCTTGGTTTAAAGGAAGTTGAAGTAGTTCATCTCAGAGATCTGGGAGAGGGTTTTACCTTTCTGATAGCCTACGGGCGCTGTCCCCTTTCCGTTGATTTTACAGGAATTGAAGTGGCTCAGGCCACCACCAAAACCATGAGCTTTCAGGAAATTAACAGTTTTATCGATAAGCATATTGGCAGACAGATCAGGGTGGTGGGGGCCTGTACGGGAACGGATGCTCATACTGTGGGGCTGGATGCCATCATGAATATGAAGGGTTATGCTGGAGAATACGGATTGGAAAGGTATCCCGGTTTTGCCACCTGGAATCTTGGCAGCCAGGTTTCCAATGAAAGATTGATCAGCAAAGCAGTTGAAGTTCAGGCAGATGCTCTGCTGGTTTCCCAGGTGGTAACCCAGAAAAATGTTCATGTCAAAAATCTGACCGAACTGGTAGAGCTGCTGGAGGCAGAGAGTATCCGGGATGAATTTCTGCTGGTGGTGGGAGGCCCGAGGTTGAGTCATGAACTGGCCCTGGAACTGGGTTTTGATGCCGGCTTTGGACCGGGAACAACTCCACCCCAGGTGGCTTCCTTTCTGGCCCAGGAGCTGGCTGAAAGGGAAAACTAAAGGAGGTTGATATTAATGACCGAGGCAATGATCCGGCTGAGGATGAGCACAGCTGATGCTCACTACGCTGGAAATCTGGTGGATGGAGCCAGGATGCTGGAGCTCTTTGGAGATGTGGCTACCGAAATTTTGATCCGCAGCGACGGTGATGAGGGGCTCTTTGTGGCCTATGATGAGGTGGAGTTTACAGCCCCTGTACATGCCGGAGATTTTATTGAGGCCCGGGGCAGGATAATTTCCCGGGGCAATACCTCCCGGAAGATGGAGTTCACCGCCCATAAAGTAATTACTCCCCTGGAGGAGGCAGAGCATGATTCTGCCGCCAAGGTGCTTGAGGAACCGATCCTGGTCTGCCGGGCCTCCGGAACCTGTGTGGTCCCAGGGGAACGGCAGCGTAGAGGGGGGTGACCGGCCATGGAAAAATTGATAATCACGGCGGCTATCTGTGGAGCCGAGGTCACCCGGGAGCATAATCCCAATCTACCCCTGACTGCGGAAGAACTGGCCATGGAGGCCAAAAAAGCCGAAGAGGCAGGTGCTTCTATAATACATCTTCATGTCAGGGATGAGGAAGGCAAAGCCACCCAGGATCAGAAGACCTTTGCCCGGGCAATTGAGGCCATGGAGCGGGAGGGGGTTACCGCCATCGTACAGCCCTCGACCGGTGGGGCTGCCGGCATGAGCTGGCAGGAGAGAATTCAGCCGGTTTATCTGGAGCCGGAGATGGCGACCCTGGACTGCGGAACCACCAATTTTGGCGAGGAAATCTTTGTTAATGATCTGCCGCTGATGCGAAATTTTGCCCGGGAGATGAAGAAATACGGTGTGATGCCGGAACTGGAATGTTTTGAAATCGGACACATCTATAATGCTCTAAAACTTTACCGGGAGGATTTGATTACCGGACATCTTCATTTCGATCTGGTGCTGGGTGTTCCCGGTGCGATGCCCGGATCTATTAAAAATCTTCTGGCCATGGTCGATAACCTTCCTGAAGCAGCAACCTGGACGGTTGCCGGTATCGGCCCTCAGGAACTTCCGCTGGCCTGCCATGCCCTGGTAATGGGCGGCCATATCAGGGTAGGTTTTGAAGACAATATTTTTTACCACAAAGGCGAGCTGGCGCAAAGCAATGCCCAGCTTGTGGCCAGGATTGTTCGGCTGGCCGAAGAGGTGAACCGGAAGGTGGCCGAACCGGAAGAAGCCCGCGAAATTCTGGGTCCGAACTGATAATATTTTATTTGTTTGCATCAAATGATCTAAGAAAAATCGGGTCAAGGGGGTTAAAAAGTGAATCAGGGAAATAAATTTGGCGTGCATCGGGTGCTGGAACCTGAAGGGGTTCTGCCCCAGCCAGCAGAAAAAATTGATAATACCATGGAGATCTATGACAATGAAATTCTGATCGAGGTGGAAACCCTCAATATTGATTCAGCCAGTTTCACCCAGCTCAAGGAAGAGGCCGGCGGTGATCTGGAAAAAATTAAAAAGCGAATGAAGGAGATTGTTGACCGGCGGGGCAAGCATCACAATCCGGTAACCGGCTCCGGGGGAATGCTGATCGGCCGGGTAGCTGAGATAGGACCGACCCTGCAGGAAAGGGAAATTGAGGTGGGAGATAAAATAGCCACTTTAGTTTCTCTTTCTCTAACCCCCCTCAGGATCGATAAAATAAAGGATATCAGGCCGGAGATAGATCAGGTTGATATTGAAGGCCGGGCCATTCTCTTTGAGAGCGGTATCTATGCCAGACTGCCGGAGGATATGTCCGAGACTCTGGCCCTGGCTGTTCTCGATGTTGCCGGGGCGGCTGCCCAGACTGCCAGGCTGGTCAGACCCGGAGACCGGGTGCTGATAATTGGAGCCGGCGGCAAATCCGGCATGCTCTGCCTGCATGAAGCCAGTAAAAGGGCTGGAGTAACCGGCCAGGTAATCGGGATGGGCCACAGCGATGCCAGCACAGCCCGGATCAGGGAGCTGGAGCTGGCTGACGATATCATTCAGGTCGATGCCACCAATCCGCTGGAGGTTTATGATCAAGTCCAGGAGTTAACCGGAGGCTGGCTGGCCGATGTGGTAATAAACTGCGTCAATATCAATAATACCGAGATGGCCTCAATTCTGCCCTGTGCCG
>PWHA01000093.1 GCA_003554685.1 Halanaerobiaceae bacterium | reverse complement strand
GCTACCAGATTGAAGAATTTGAAGTTGAGCAGAGGCTGGAGCTTATTCAGAGCACAACGACAGGTTTATTTGATACTGCCAGAATTCAGTACAGGCTTACAAATACCGGGGAAGAACCGGTAGATTTAGGTTTAAGAATCATGCTGGATACCATGCTGGGAGAAAATGATGGCTCACCCTTCAGGCTGGAAGATGATGCCATTACTGTTGATACCAGATATGACAGACAGGAACTGCCTGATTTTTATCAATCCTTTGACAGCCTGTCTGATCCTCATGTAACCTCGCAGGGTTCATTTATATCTCCCGATGTTGATACTCCCGACAGGGTAAAAATGTCCAACTGGGGCAGCCTGGCAGATGGAGTCTGGGATTTTAATTTTAATCCTGGAGAAGAATTTATCAGAGAGGGAGAATTTGAAGTTGACAGTGCCATTGCCCTTTACTGGGTCCCCCAGCAGATTCAACCCGGTGAAACCGTTACTTATTCTACAAGTTATGGATTGGGCGGAATTACAATGGTTCCAGGTCTGCTATCTTTGGGTGTTAGCTCACCCACCGAATTTGCTTTTAGCCCGGAGAATCCAGAATTTCCGGTAGTGGCTTATATTGAAAATACTACAGATATCAATGCTGAAGAGGTAACAGCCCGGATTGAATTGCCTGATGAACTGAGCACCGATGATGTAGCACGGGAACTGGGAGATCTGGAGGCTGGAGAGGTTACCCAGGCCAGCTGGTATGTAGGTTCTCAGGTTGAAAATCTGCCAGAAACTCTAACCTTTAAAGTTGTTGTTGATGCTGAAAATACCGATTCTAATGAAGTGGAAAGATCACTGAATGTCATTGGCCCGGCAGAATTGGTGGCAGAAATTTATCTCCCCGATATTTTTGGCTTAACTCATGGTGTTTTGGAACCTTTACCCTACAGGCTTCGAGCCAGAATAGAGAATATTGGAGAAAGCCCCTTCCGGGATTTTTCTGGAGAAATTATTTTACCCCCAGGAATAAATTTTGCCAGTTACGAAAAACCAGTAAAACAGGCAGGAATCATTCAGCCCAATGAGGTAATCGTTATTGACTGGCAGGTTATGCCTCAGAATGTTCAAGGAGTTTTTCCCTTTGCCCTGCAAATTCAAGGTCGGGACGGCTACAATAGAACCATTAGGGAGAATGTTGAAATCCCGGTAACCAGACCCACAGTGTATCTGGAGGCCAGGCAGTCCTTTGATAATAATGAGTATTTAACTTTAAAAGTAAAGGGCAATAATCTGGCAGAAATTGAAAGCATTAATTTTGATCTGCTTTACGATCAAAATAGCCTGGATTTAATTTATTCAAATCAGGGTTCAGCCTTTGTCAGGGATGGTAGATTAATGGCCTGGAATGGTCCGAATAAAGCAGATAATGCTCTGATATTTACTGAAGAACTGCCAGACGGGATAGATTCAGGGGGTTTTGCCAGAATGGTTTTCAGGATTAAAGAAGATGATTATTTAGATGAAATTAAGCTGGATAATGTTGAAGCATGGAATGAAAATGGAGAAAAAATAGATATTTCTTTAGAAAACCTTGCTGAAGAGGAGGATTTATAATTGTGAAGAGGACTCTATTAAGCGGATTAATAGTACTGCTTCTGCTGTCCCTCGTGTCCCTGCCTTTGAATGCATTAGAAATAACCGATGTATCTGAGGACCACTGGGCCTATGATAGTGTCAGGCTGATGGTAGATAGAGGTTATATTTCTTTATATGAAGGGGGGACCTTTGAAGGAACAAACCGGATTTCTCGCTATGAGCTGGCAGAAATACTGGCCAATCTGCTTGAGGATCTGGAAGAAGGCGTAGTCGACATGCAGGAAGAGGATATCGATATATTAAGAGAACTTTCCATAGAATTTCGGGATGAACTGGTAGAAGTAGCAGCTGATATGGAGCTTTTCCAGGATAGAATTGCAGAACTGGAGGAGGAATCCCTGGTACAGGGAGAGGAAATTGCTGAAATCTATGAAGGAATGAGCACCGTGGAACAGGAAGTTAACGATATGATTGATGAGATAGCCAGAATTAGAATGATTGAAGATGAGATGGAGGAACTGGAAGCGCGGGTTGCTGAGCTGGATGAGAGAATGCTGACCATGGAGGATGATTTTACTGTTGCTATAGCAGAGATTGAAGAGCGAGAACCGGAAGAAGATCCGGATTATATAGCAGAAGTTGCTCAAAGAATGGAATCGGTTGAAGATAGGTTAACCCATCTTGAAACCGGGCAGGATGAAACCCGGCAAGATATAGAATCACTGGAGAGACAGAACAGGAATTTTATGCTGTATATTGGTGCAGTTGCCCTGATTTCCTTGTTCAGTTTAATTAATTAATAATAAAGGAGGCATATGATCATGCTCGCCCGGCAGCGGGGGCAGGTTGTCTGCCTCCTGATCTTTGTTTTACTTACCAATTTATTTGTTTTCCCATTATTTTCGGTCAGTTATCAGCTCACTCCTGAAGTTAGAGCTTCTTCCTTTAGCGGAGAAGATATTCTTAAAGGCGCCGGTGTGGCTCTGGCATTGATTGTTATTACTCAAACTCTTTTTCGAGCAAGAGATGGTGACAGCAGAGTTGAGGAAGAGTATTATGAAGAAGGTATAGACAGAATAACAGGAACTGAAGAAATGGGGGAAAGTATTGATTTTGCTGCCAGCGATGTTTCGAAGCAGGAAATTGATTTGCTGGCCCGGGTTGTTCACGGAGAAGCCCGGGGAGAGCCCTTTGAAGGTCAGGTGGCTGTTGCTGCCGTAGTGTTAAACAGGGTTAAAAGCGGTGATTTTCCTGATGAGATTGAAGAGGTTATTTATCAGGAGGGACAGTTTATTGTTGTAGAGGATGGCCAGTTTGATCTTTATCCGGGAGAAAAATCCTATCAGGCTGTCTTTCAAGCCCTGGAAGGAGAGGATCCCAGTCAGGGAGCCTATTATTTTTATAATCCTATTAAGGCCAGAACATTCTGGTGGCTGAGAACGAGGGAAAAAACCGTTCAGATTGGTAATCATGTCTTTGCCAAATAGTATTTACCAAATATAAATTTAAATTTATTTTATTAGAATCTCATATATAATAGGCGCATATCTTTAGCTGAATATATATTAAATTGAATTCAAAAATAATTTTCATCTGAGATAATTTTATATAAAAAAAGCCCGCAAATAGCGGGCTTTTTAAAGTAAACTATAAGTTATTAATTTTAAATTTTCTTTAATGTAAAGCCTCACCTCTTAGCCTTTTAGAGCATAACAGGTTCTGGGCTTCTAATCCTGGGGTTCTAAGCTCTGATCTTCTGAATCCTTCAAATTTTTAATAAGCCAGCAGTTTTTCAGACCGGCAGAAAAATTAGCGGGAGGAGTTTGAGTTCGGCTTACCGGAGTGGTGTTAAAACAGGTTAAACTGGCAATACTCAGTTCAAATAGGCTGCTTTCCCCATCTTCCAGAACCAGGGTATCATCTTCTTCAGCCAAAAAGACAGAGTTTAAACTGTGATTTTTATGCATAACCTGTCTGCCGCGACCGTACCTGCCCTGAGGAGACAGGCTGGAAGTTTCTATTTTTGCGATTCTTCCGCTGCTGCTGACAAGGACGATGTTATTTTTGCCTTTCAATTCCTGGCCGAAAACAACCCTCTCCCCTCCTTTTAATTTCATGGAACGATATCCCTTGGTATTTCTTCCTGAAGGAGAAATCTCGTCTGCTGTAAATCTTATTAACCTGCCATTAGTGGCTCCCAGGATAATTTCCTGAATACTTTCTGAGATAAAACAATCTACCACCCGGTCATTGTCTTCAAGCTTAATGGCCTTGATCTTGGTAATACTGGATTGATATTCACTGCCGGGAGTTGATTTGACCAGACCCTTTTCGGTACAGAGAACTATATTTGCCTTTTTGCTGGACTGATTCAGGGGCACTACTCTGATGATTTCTTCCCGGGGAGGCAGGCTGATAAATTTAGAAAAATGGTCACCGGTAGATAACCCGTGATGTTCGGGGATATCATGGACAGGGAGCACAAAACATAAACCTGAATGGGTGAAAAAGAGCAGGGAATCAAGCGATTTAAGCTGCATGATATTCAGGAGGTGGTCATTTTTTGCGGCCCTTAAATTACCCCTGCTGTCTGTCTTTTTCAACAAACCCTGACGGGAAAAGCTGATAAATACCTTCTTATTTTTTATTAAATCAACTTTATCAATACTTGCTTTCGCTTCATCTGAAATTATCTCTGTTCTGCGGCTGTCTCCATACTTTTCTGATATTTCCTGCAGCTCAGTAATTATTAGCCGGTCAAGTTCCCGGGAATCTGCCAGAATCCCCTTATAGTAACTGATTCTTTCCCTGACTTCTTTATAATCTTCAATAATCTGCTGCTGTTCCATCTTGACCAGACGATGGAGCTGCATTTCCAAAATAGCCTTAGCCTGAGCCTCTGTTATTTCCAGGTCCCTTATCAGCTTATCTCTGGCTTCCGGGCGGGAGTCGGAAACTCTAATTATGGCAATAATTTTATCGAGATTATCAAGGGCAATTTTCAGACCTGAGAGAATTTCTAACTTTTCCTGGTCCTTGTTTAAAAGGTATTCCAGCCTCTTTTTGGTAGTTTTTCTTCTGAAATCGATAAAATGATTCAGGATATCCTTTAAATTCATTACCGAGGGCTTTTTACCCAGCAGAGCCAGCATATTGACCCGTAAATTGGTTTGCATAGAAGTATGTTTTAGCATTCGGTTTTTGATAAGTTCGGGATCTGCTCCTCTTTTGAGCTCCAGGACAATTCTCAGGCCTTGCTGGTCGGATTCGTCTCTAATGGCAGTAACATTCTGCAGTTTTTCCTCTGAATTAGCCTTTGTTAATTCACTTAAGAGCTTAGTTTTATTGACCTGAAAGGGAATCTCGGTGATAATCAGCTGCTTCCGGCCTCTGCTGCTTTCAACCTCAGTACTTCCCCTGACGACCAGAGAGCTTTTTCCGGACTGACAGGCTTCCTGGAGGCTCTCTTCGCCGATGATTTTGCCACCGGTGGGAAAATCCGGACCTTTAATGAATTCGAATAAATCAGCAACGCTAAGCTCTGGGCTTTCTATCAAAGCTATTGTGGCAGCATTGACCTCTTTTAGATTATGGGGTGGAATGTCGGTGCTCATCCCTACAGCAATTCCGCTGGAGCCATTAACCAGCAGATTGGGATAGGCAGCAGGTAAAACTTCTGGTTCCTGCAGGGTACCATCAAAATTATCCTTATGACTGACTGTTTCATACTTTAAATCGGCCAGCAGTTCCCGGGATATGGGGGTTAATCTGGCTTCAGTATATCTCATGGCTGCAGCACTATCACCATCAATTGAACCAAAATTTCCATGGCCATCAATAAGCGGATATCTCTGGTTGAAGGGCTGGGCCAGCCTTACCAGAGCGTTATAGAGGGCATTATCACCGTGAGGATGGTATTTACCCAGGACTTCTCCAATGATCCGGGCTGACTTCTTATGCGGTTTATCGGCTGAAAGACCCAGACCATGACAGCCAAACAAAATTCTTCTATGTACCGGCTTGAGGCCATCCCTGACATCAGGGAGTGCCCTGCCAATAATTACACTTAAGGAATAATTTAAATAGGATTCCTTCATTTTCTCCTCAATTGAAACGGGAATGATGTTTTCTGACATCTGCAGGCTCCTTACTGAAATATTTTATATTGGTGATACTTTTTAAAGTATAATAAATATAATCTCAGAATTCATTATATAACATATATCAGCAATCATGCAAGGCTGGTCAAATAATATAAAATTTGTTATAATAATATCAGTTAAAGGGCGGTGAGTTTTATGGAACAGGCCAGATCAAATTATAATGCCGATAAAATTGAAGTGCTGGAAGGATTAAGCGCTGTCAGAAAGAGACCGGGTATGTACATAGGAAGTACCGGAACCAAGGGACTGCATCATTTAGTCTGGGAAGTTGTGGATAACAGTATTGATGAATTTCTCGCCGGTTTCGGAAACAGGGTTACCGTAATTCTTCATAAAAATGATAGCGTGGAAGTGAGAGACAGGGGAAGAGGTATTCCGGTAGATATTCACTCTGCCTCAGGAAGACCGGCCCTGGAAATTATCATGACCACCCTGCATGCTGGAGGAAAATTTAATTCTGACAGCTATTCCTTTTCCGGGGGCTTGCATGGAGTGGGGGTCTCTGTAGTTAATGCCCTTTCGGAATGGCTGGAAATTACCACCTGCTGGCAGGAGCAGGAATATCGCCAGAAATACCGCAGGGGCCGGCCGGTGAATGAAATTGAAGAAAATGGCAGCTGCAGTAAAAGTGGAACTAAAATTATTTTTAAGCCCGACCCTGAAATTTTCACCACGACAAATTTTCGTTATGAAACTTTGGTTCACAGACTGCAGGAGTCAGCTTTTCTCAACAGCGGGCTGCAGCTGGAATTAAGGGATTATCGAGATAAAGATGAGGTAAAGAAGGATGTGTTTTCCTACGAAGGCGGGATAAGGGAATTTGTTTCCTTTTTAAATAAGCATCACTCCAGTCTGAATGAAGACACGATTTATTATTCCAGGGAACTGAAAAAATGCAAATTTGAAATTGCCCTGCAGTATAATGAAGGATATACCGAAAGGATATTCAGCTATGTAAATAATATTAAAACCGATGAAGGTGGTTATCACGTAACAGGTTTTAAGACCGCACTGACAAGGGCCTTCAATAATTTCGCCAGGGAAAATAATTTGCTGAATAACTCCGATCCTTCCCTGACAGGAAGTGACCTGCGGGAGGGATTGACAGCGGTTATAAGTCTGCGCCTGGATAATCCTCAATTTGAGGGACAGACCAAAAACAAACTGGGTAACAGCGATGTAAAAAGCAAAATTGAAACAAATTTTTACGAATTTTTGACTGAATATCTTTCTTATAATCCGGAAACAGGTAAAGCTGTGGTTGATAAAGCCCTGCAGGCTGTGAGGGCCCGGCAGGCTTCCAAAAAGGCCAGAGAATTAAGCAGAAAGAATAACAGCATCAGCCAGCGTAACCTGCCGGTAAAACTGGCTGAATGCTCCAGCCGCAAGCCAGAAAAAAGTGAATTATATCTGGTTGAGGGTGATTCTGCCGGAGGTTCTGCCAAACAGGGGAGAAATAGAAAATTTCAGGCTATCCTGCCCCTTAAGGGTAAAATATTGAATGTTGAAAGAGCCCGGCTGGAAAAAATACTCAGCAATAAAGAAATCGTCTCAATAATCAGTTCCCTGGGCACAGGTATTGGTGAAGACTTTAATATTGATGACCTGCGCTATCATAAGATAATTATCATGACCGATGCCGATATTGATGGGGCCCACATTGCCACTTTGATTCTCACTCTGTTTTATCGTTACATGGATGAACTGATAAAAAATGAACATATTTACCTGGCCTGTCCACCTCTTTACAGAGTCAGCAGTAAAGGTAAAAATAAATATTTATATAATGATAAGGAGCTTGAGGATTACCGCCGGAAAAATCCCGAGAAAAATTACTCAATTCAGAGATATAAGGGCCTGGGAGAGATGAACCCTGATCAGCTCTGGAAAACCACCATGAATCCGGAAAACAGGCGGTTATTAAAGATTGAAATCGATGATTTGATTGAAGCAGATGAAATTTTCACCAGACTGATGGGTTCAAATTCTTCACTGAGGAAAGAATTTATTTTTAATAATGCCTCAGAAGCAATTGAAATTGATGTTTAGGAGATTTACCCGGATTATTTAGTTTTATATTTATCCGGTTAATTAACTTAAAAAATACAGCAGGAAGGGAGGTAAAGAGATATGCAAAAGTATCAGTGTACAGTATGTATGTATATTTATGATCCAGAAGAAGGAGACCCTGAAGGTGGCGGAGGTGTAGTTGTAGAACCCGGCACACCTTTTGAAGATGTTCCGGAAGATTGGGTCTGTCCGGAATGCGGAGTTGGTAAAGATCTATTTGAACCCTATTAAAAATTGAAATTAACAAACCGGGGCATATTTGTCCCGGTTAAACTTTGTTTTTCAGGGGGGAAGCACAATTAATACTACAACCAAAGCTGAACTTAAACCGGGGCAAGATAGTGAGGGAAAAGAGTCAGGCGGAAATGTTTTGAAGTGTCAGGCAAAAAGATGCAAGCATAATATTGAAAGTTGCTGCAGGTTGCCCTGTATAGTAATTGGCTATGACGGCAAATGTGATTTTTACAAAATTGACCGCTTTCTAGGAGATACCAGTTCTGATGTTTACTAGATGTTTACTAAAAGAAGGAGGTTAGTTTATGAAGATAAAAAATATGATAGAAAAGAACAGATCCTATCGCCGGTTTGATAACAGTCATCGGCTCTCAAAAGAGGAGTTGGAATATTTTGTAGAACTGGCCCGGCATACTGCTTCGGCTGCCAACAGACAGCCCCTGAAGTATTTTCTATCCCGGGATGAAGAAACAAATAATAAAATATTTTCAACTTTAAGCTGGGCCGGTTATCTCAAGGACTGGGAGGAGCCAGTAAAAGAAGAAAGGCCTTCAGCCTATATTGTTGTTCTGGGGGATACAGACATAACCCGAAAATATTTCTGTGATGCGGGAATTGTACTGCAGACTATGCTGCTGGGAGCGGTGGAAAAAAATCTGGGAGGCTGCATTTTTGCTGCTATAGACAAGGAAAAATTGCGTGATAATCTTGAACTGGATGAAAGATTTGAAATCTTATATGTTCTTGCTCTGGGCAGGCCGGTTGAAAAAGTGGTAATAGAAGATATGGAAGATGATGATATTAAATACTGGCGGGATAAAGACCAGGTTCATCATGTTCCCAAAAGACCCTTGGATGAATTAATAATAAATTAAATTCAAAGGGGGAGCAGGAATGTCTAAAATAGTTGAATCAGTTCCCAACTTCAGTGAAGGAAGAGATGAAGCTGCCATCCAAAAAATCCTGGAACCTTTCCAGAAAGCTGAGGGAGTTAAACTGCTTGATAGTTCTGCAGACAGGGATCACAATCGCCTGGTAGTTACCCTGATTGGAGAACCGGAAGCGGTGAAAAACTCAGTTCTGGAAGCATCTTTTATTGCCATTGATAATATTGATATGAACAGCCATCAGGGAGAACATCCCAGGATGGGAGCCGTTGATGTTGTTCCCTTTACGCCGGTTAGAAATGTGAAGATGGAAGAAGCAGTTGAAATGTCTGAATATTTTGCCGAAAAGCTGGCTGAGAGCCGGGATGTTCCGGTATTTCTCTATGAAGAATCGGCCCGCAGTCCGGAAAGAAAGAATCTGGCGGAAATAAGAAAGGGAGAATATGAGGGGCTGGAGGAAAAATTGCAGCAGCCGGAATGGAAACCGGATTATGGTCCGGCCAAGCCTCATAAAACCGCTGGTGGATGTGTGACCGGGGCCAGGATGCCGCTGGTGGCCTTTAATATCAATCTTGATACCTCCGATAAGAGCATTGCTGACCGGATTGCCAGAAATATCAGGCATTCCGGAGGAGGACTGCGCTACTGCAAGGCAATCGGGATAGACCTGGCTGAAAGGGGAATCGCCCAGGTTTCCATGAATATGACAAATTATAAGGAGACCTCACTGTATCAGGTTATGGAAATGGTTAAATTCGAAGCAGAAAGATATGGAGTTAAGATAACAGGCAGCGAACTTATTGGTTTACTGCCGGCTCAGGCTCTAATTGAATCCGCTGAGTATTACCTGAAGCTGGAGGATTTTAAACCGGAGCAGATTATTGAAAACAGGCTGCTGGAGGATTTATGATGTCAGAAAAGCTCTCAGCTCTGGTTAATATTGGTGAACTGGTTACCTGCGAGGGAGAAAAAGGCCTTAATATCATTGAAGAGGCTGCTCTTATTTTTAATGAAGAGAGCGGGAGAATCACCGAGCTGGGAAGGGAGGAGACTTTAAGAAAAAAATATGATTTTTCTGATATAACAGGCGAGGATATGGAGGGCAGGCCGGTTCTGCCCGGATTTATTGATCCCCATACTCATTTTGTCTTTGGAGGATACCGGGCTGAGGAATATTTCTGGCGCCTGCAGGGAATGTCCTACCTGGAAATCATGGAAAAGGGCGGAGGCATCAGCAGTACTGTCAGAGCCACCAGAGAAAGCAGTTTTGAGGAGCTCTACCGCCGGGGCTGGCAGCGGCTTGATTCTTTTTTAGCACAGGGAGTTACCACCATTGAGGGCAAATCAGGTTATGGAATGGAACTGGAGACCGAACTCAAACAGCTGGAGGTTATGAAGAAAATTACTCAGGAGCATCCGGTGGATGTGGTTCAGACCTTTCTGGGAGCTCATATTATTCCCGGGGAATTTCAAGACAGCAGGCAGAAATATATCGACATTCTTATTAACAGGATGCTGCCTGCCGCTGCTGAAAGGGATGAGATAGAATTCTGTGATGTTTTCTGCGATAAAGGAGTCTATACCGTTGAAGAGACAGAAAAGATACTGCTGGCAGCTCAAAAACTTGGCTTAAAGAGTAAAATCCATGTGGATGAGATTGAATATGTGGGTGGTGCCGAGCTGGCGGCAAAGATCGGGGCTGTTTCTGCCGAACATCTGCTGAAGGTCTCGGATCGGGGAATTTCCGAGATGGAGAAAGCCGGTGTTATTCCTGTCATACTACCCATCACAGCCTTCAGCCTTCAGGAAAGCTATGCTCCTGCCAGAAAAATGGCAGACAGGGGACTGCCGGTTGCTCTGGCAACCGATTTAAACCCCGGGAGCTGCTATTCAGAGTCTTTTCCTCTCTTACTTGCCCTGGCTACTCTCAAGCTCAATTTAACCCCTGAAGAGGCTATCAGGGCCGTTACAATCAATGCTGCCAGGGCCATTAACCGGGAGGAGGAAATAGGAAGCCTGAAGGCAGGCAAAAAAGCTGACTTTACTGTCCTGGATGCCCCCGATTACCGGCATTTAATCTATCATATAGGTGTTAATTCGGTTTGTTCTGTTTATAAGTCCGGTAAAAAGGTTAAACAGAAGGAAAAATCCCTGGAATATATCTAAATTGATAATTGATAAGGGATGGTTCCCAATAATTTTAAGGAGGAGATCTAACAGATGTCTTTTAAAAATCTGACCCTGGAAGAATTTACTGAAGAACTGGCCGGGGGGAGTGCCACACCGGGTGGTGGCAGTGTTGCAGCTCTTTCAACTGCTTTAAGTTCCTCTCTGTTAAAGATGGTTATCAATCTAACAGCGGACAATGCTGAACTGGACAGCTTTTCTTCAGATTTAAATAAAGATATCAGGGATGCTCTCCATTTAATTGACAGGGATTGCGACAGCTTTGATGAAGTTATGGAAGCCTATAGGCTTCCCGGAGAAACCGAAGAAGAAAGAAATAAGCGCAGGCAGGCGATTGAAGAGGGATTGAAAAATGCGACCATGACTCCCTTTGATACCATGAAAGTTTCCTTTAAGCTGCTGCAAATTTCTTTGAAGGTGGCCAGGGAAGGAAATAAAAATGCCATTTCTGATGCCGGGGTGGCAGGTTTTATGGCATATTCTGCTGTTAAGGGAGCCTATTTTAATGTTAAGATAAATACCAGCTCGATAGAGGATGAAGAGTTTAAGGATCCGGTTAATAAAGAAGCGGAAAAAATGCTGGAAGAAAGCAATCAAATGATCGCCCGACTGGAAGATTATTTAAAAGAGCAAATTCAATAATTTCGTAAAATATAAATTTTACGAAATTATATCAATAAAAAAATTACAGGGTCGCAAATTCACAAAAACTGTAAAAAACACTGTCTGGATAACTGGATCAACAAAAATTTTAATTCTGGGGATAATATTTACCTGAGATCTGCCGGCAGCAGCAATCTATCTCCTGGGGTTAGGTCGGCTCTTGTCATCTCATTGTATTCCATGATTCGGTAAACCAGCTTTCTGGTATCCCTGGAATTACTGCCCCGCTGCCGAGCAATTGTCCACAATGTATCTCCAGGAACTACGATATATTCTTCATAATCTTCGGCACCAATTTTTTCTGCCGTTTCCGGAACTGGAACGCTTAATTTTGAGGAAAAATATCCAAAATCGCTGCTAAAGCTGCTGCTGGTAAGCGCGGGATTATTAATTCCCGGGAGCTGGAGATTAAAGAGAATTAAAAATAAAATCATGAGCAGACAGGAAAATAACAAAAAAGGATTTTTGCTTTTCAGCATTTTTTGACCTCCTATTTAAGAAAATTCCAAGAATAAAAGATTAAATTTTTTAAATAAGTTTTCTGCTTAAAACCAGGCTACTGCTATCCCTTTAGACAGTACTCACGTACGCAACATATGTTTGTACCTGTATTATACCAAAACAGACATTCGCAGTCAAGGCCTTATAGAACTTTTGTTTGTTAAAGTTAAAATTTTATGTTATAATATATCTGAATTCAAAAATTTAGTTAATTTTTAGGAGGATGAAAAGATGGATGATTTAAGTGGAAGGCAGAAAGAAATTCTGCTTCATATAGTAGAAGAACTTAAAGATAAGGGGTATCCCCCTTCTGTCAGGGAGATTGGAAAGGCTGTGGGG
>PWHA01000073.1 GCA_003554685.1 Halanaerobiaceae bacterium | reverse complement strand
TCTTGAGGTGTTAATATAACTTCTTGACCGACAGGAAAATTCCTGTTAGTTTTCCAAAAACCCTGCTGCTTGACTGAAAATAATTTATTTGCTACCATTAAAGCATCATATATAAAAAATATCTGGCATTTCCTGAAGGAGAAAACTAGATGAGCCATAAAATTTTAATTGGAATGCAGTGGGGCGATGAGGGCAAAGGCAAAATCACAGATCTGCTGGCCGAAGAGGCCGATGTCGTGGTGCGTTTTAGCGGCGGTAATAATGCCGGCCACACTGTAATTGCTGACGATCAGAAATACGAACTTCACCTGATTCCCTCCGGTATTCTCTATCCGGAAAAATTATGCCTGATCGGCAGTGGAGTTGTTATCCATCCCCGGAGCCTGGTAGAAGAAATGAACGGTCTGAAAAAGCGGGGGATTGCACTTGATAATCTTCATCTCAGTCCCGAAGCCCATCTGGTGCTGCCCTATCATGTCCGGCTGGATAATCTGGAAGAGGAACACAAAGCTGGAGACAAAATCGGAACCACCGGCCGGGGCATCGGACCGGCCTATGCCGATAAGGCTGCCCGCCGCGGCCTGAGAGTCGGTGATCTGCTTTTACCGGAAAATTTTGGCAAACAACTGGAAAAATCTCTAAGTTATCATAACGCCGTTCTTGAGAAAGTTTACCAGGAACCAGTTTTTGAACTGCAGCAGCTAAAAGCTGATCTCCTTTCTCTGGCTGAAGAAATTCGCCCCCATGTCACCAGTTTGCCCCCTCTTCTCTGGAAAATTCACCGGCAGGGCCGGCAGATACTTTTTGAAGGGGCCCAGGGAGCCCTGCTGGATCTTGATTTTGGCACCTACCCCTATGTCACCTCCTCCCATCCCGGTGCCGGCGGTGTCTCCAGCGGTACGGGTTTTGGCCCCCGGTATCTCAATGAAATTGTGGGAGTAGCCAAGGCCTACCTTACCCGGGTTGGCCAGGGACCCTTTCCCACAGAACTCTCCGGAGAGCAGGGAGAAAAGTTAAGAGAAAAGGGTCAGGAATTTGGAGTCACCACCGGACGCCCCCGGCGCTGCGGCTGGCTTGATCTTCCCGCACTCCGTTATGCTGCTATGTTCAACAGCGTCACCGCCCTGGCTCTGACCAAACTTGATGTCTTAAGCGGATTTTCAGAAATTAAGGTCTGCACCGGTTATAAAATAGGTGACAGCATAACAGATAGACTGCCCGATAGTTTTCAGCTTAAAAATGCCCGGCCGGTCTATCAGACACTGAAAGGCTGGCAGCAGGATATCTCTGGAATTACGAAATATCAGGAGCTGCCCTCAGAAGCCCGGCACTATGTTAATTTTGTTGAGCAGGAAACCGGTGTTAAAATCAGCCTGGTAAGCACCGGCCCGGAAAGAAAGGAAATAATTCACCGTCAACCCCTTTAACAGCAAAAATTTTCTCTGGATTATCGAACTAAACCAGCCGAGAGATTGATAGAGTCGACAGTGACCTTAAGGAGGAAGTAATCATGAAGGTAATGGTGGTAGGAAGCGGGGGCCGCGAACACGCCCTGGTCTGGAAGTTTTATCAAAGTGAAAAAGCCGATAAAATTTATGCTGCTCCCGGCAATGACGGCCTGGCCGAACTGGCTGAACTGGTCGATATTGATATGACCGATACTTCCGGTCTAGCTGATTTTGCCCGGAAAAACGAGATTGATCTGACAGTTGTCGGGCCGGAGGAACCTCTGGTTGCCGGAATCGTCGATGAATTCCAGGCCCGCGGCCTGAAAATTTTTGGGCCGACCCGGGAAGCGGCCATGCTGGAAGGTAGCAAGGTCTTTGCCAAGCAGATTCTCACCAAATATAATATCCCAACCGCTGACTTTGAGGTCTTTACCGATCCCTCAGAGGCCATCTCCTATTTAAAAAATATTGATTATCCCCGGGTAATAAAGGCTGAAGGACTGGCCGGGGGGCAGGGAACTAAAATTGTCACCAGCAGAAAGGAAGCCATTCAAGCCGTAAATAGAATCATGGAGGACAGAATTTTCGGTGATGCCGGGGAAAGAATCGTGGTAGAGAATTTTCTTACCGGACAGGAAATTTCAATAATGGCCCTGACCGACGGAGAAATTCTGCTGCCGCTGGCCGCCTCCCGAGATCATAAACCTATTTTTGATGGCGATGAGGGACCCAATACTGCCGGAATGGGGGCCTACTCTCCCGTCCCCTATCTTTCCGAAGCAGAGGAAGAAGAAATTTACCGGCAGATCATGCGTCCAACCCTGAAGGCCCTCCGGGAAGAAGACATCAACTATCAGGGTGTACTCTATGCCGGTCTTATCCTGACCTCCTCCGGACCGAAGGTTCTGGAATTTAATGCCCGGTTTGGCGACCCCGAAAGTCAGGCCGTGCTGCCCCGCCTTAAGGATGATCTCCTGGCTGTAATTGAGGAAATCGTCGAGGGCCGACTTGACCGGAAAAAATTGTCCTGGTGCAGTGAATCTGCTGTCTGTGTGGTTTTAACCGCCGGGGGTTATCCCCTGACCTACGAAGAAGGTGATGAAATTTTCGGTCTGGTAGAAGTTAACCGCTATGATAATCTGCTGGTTTTTCACGCCGGCACCAGAAAAACCGGAGATAAATTTGTCACCAGCGGAGGCCGGGTGCTTAATCTGACCATTCTGGCTGACGGACTCTTTTCGGCCATCAACCAGGTTTATGAGCATGTAGAGGAAATAGACTTTCGGGATATGCATTACCGCAGCGATATTGGCCGCTCCGCCATCCAGGAACTGGATTCCGGGAATTACAGCCCGTAAGACCAGAAAATGCTTGACAGCCTTATTAAGAACTGTTATTATTTAGTCAGACTATTAATTGAAGGAGGTTTTAGCTATGATAAAGGTGGGAGAACGAGCTCCAAACTTTACCACCAAGGCCTTTCATCAGGGCGATTTTAAGGATATCAGTCTTTCTGATTATCAGGGACAGTGGACAGTACTGTTTTTCTATCCTGGAGATTTTACCTTCGTCTGACCCACAGAATTAACGGCAGTTGCCGTTAAGTATGAGAAACTGCAGGATCTAAACGTTGAAGTGCTGGCCATCAGCACCGACAGCCACTTCACCCACAAGGTCTGGCAAGAGCAGGAACTTTCCCAGATGATAGAAGGGGGAGCGCCCTATCCTCTGCTCTCCGACCCCGATGGTTCAATCGGCAAAGCCTATAATGTTTATGATGATAATCTCAAGGTTAACATTCGGGGAAAATTTTTGATTGATCCCCAGGGGATGCTGCAGGCCATGGAGATACTTAATGAACCCGTTGGCCGCAATATGGATGAACTTGTCCGTCAGGTGGAGGCCTTCCAGTATGTCAGCGAAAATGAAGGAGAGGCCGCTCCGGCCGGCTGGGAAAAGGGTAAACAAACACTGAAACCGGGCCCCGGCCTGGTAGGCAAAGTTCACGAAAGCTGGAGTAAGGAAGACCTGAAATAACCACTGAGTATTCGATACATTATTTAGATAGATTCAGGTTGAAGAAAGGCGGCCTCGAGGCCGCCTTTTCTGTCTGCTGCTCTTAAATTTTTGCTGTCAGCCCGGTTTAATAACAACCAGCTGTCAGTTAATCTACTATTGGTCTTCATCACTCTATTATTCCTCATCATCCTCCAGGCCAACAACTTTAATACCAAGCTCTGCTGAAATATCCTCAAAAATCTTAACAGGAACTTTATGTTCACCCAGTTCCTTAATATTTTCTTCCAGTTCGATTTTTTTCCTGTCAATTTCATAACCTCTGGCCTCAACAACCTCGGCAATATCCTGGGTTGTTACCGAGCCAAAAAGGCGGCCCTGTTCACCGGCTTTCACCGCTATCTCAAAGCTCTCTTCTTCCAGCTGACGGGCCTGCTTCTCAGCCTGCTCCCGGCTTTCAGCCCTCTCCCGCTGTCGGGCTCTTTTCAGCTCCCTGGCCTGCTGGACCTTGCCCTCGGTAGCCTCCACGGCCATTCCCATGGGCAGAAGGTAATTGCGGGCATAACCGTCAGCCACATCGACAATATCACCCATTTCTCCAAGTTTATCAACATCTTCCTTCAAGATTACTTCCATAATTAAACCTCCTTCTCCATATTGCTCAATATATTAATTTCCTGATAATCTCTCACCTTAGTTTCTTTAACCGCTGCCGGTAAACTCTATCTTTCTAATATCAAACCATAAATCTATTAGACCCAGCAATATCAAAAACGGTGGTAACAGAGGTATAACAATTACAAAAAAAACATAAATCCAGCGCCAGAAGAAAGAAGAACTTTTTTTAATAACATAAAAAAGCCCCACTCCAAAACCCTGGAGAAAGACCAGAAAGAAAACAATCACACCCAGATTTAACATCACTGCCTGATCCCGGAAGAGCAGGGCCAGGACGATAGCAGCAGTTATATATCCGGCCGGAAATCGCCATTTATCCACCGTACGATATATTGTTATCCCCATATTTTTGGCCTTTAAAAACCAGTGAACAATATAGTAATTTAAAATGCCCGAGACCAGACCTGAAATTACTATCAAACCCGGCATCAGTCTCATAACCAGATCCAGCTGCATCTGTACCAGAACTGACATCTCACCATTGTCCAGCAGGGGGAGAAGGTTCTCCAGAAGGGCATTTCTAATACCTTCCTGAAAGCTATATCCCATCCCCATTGAAATTCCGGTGATCAGCAGAAAGTTTGAAGCTACCGCCGCCAGTACTGTGAAGAGCAGTACCTTAAAGGGAGAGAGTTTTTCCAGCAGGGCCCCGGACATAACAAAGCCCACAAAACCAAAACCCGCTACAGTTATTAAACCCAGTACCGGGGTGATTAAGATGCCGTTGAGCAGAGCCGCAGCAGCAATCATTAAAGTTGCTCTCCTCAAGCCCTGTTTTAAAGCCAGATAAACCACCGGAACCGGCCAGATCAGGGCTGCTGCAAAGCTAAAAAAAGGAAAAAGAATTCCCAGCAGGGATAGTCCCAGGATAACTGCCAGGCAGATTAGAAAGAGTCTTCTGGGATTTGACTTATCTGCTGAGTCCTTATTGCTGTTATCGTTTTTGTTGTTATTCCGGTGCTCCAATGGGAACACCTCCCAAAAATCCTGAAAATATAAAGGTCAGGGCGAATAATAACAGCCGCCCCCTGTCGTTGATTTATTATTAATCCTTAACAAAGGGCAGCAGGGCAACTATTCTTGCCCTTTTAATAGCCCTGGTAATTTCTCTTTGATGCTTGGCACAGGTGCCCGTTATTCTCCGGGGAATTATTTTGCCTCTATCGGTAGTATGCTTCTTAAGCGTTCTGGTGTCTTTATAATCAATCTCTTTATCATTCCCGCAGAAGAAGCAGGATTTATTTCTCCCTCTAGCCATATTCAACCCTCCTATTTAAACTATTTACCTGGTTTTACCAGTTTTACTGCAAAATATCCCTTTTATAAATTTTTTAAAAGGGAACGTCAAAATCTTCATCATTCAGGTCGGCAGTATCCTGGCTGGCGGCATTGTCAAAGTTTTCGGACTTTCTGGAAGCTGAACGTTTATCCTGTCCGCGGTCACTGTTCTTGGGCCAGTCCAGAAATTGCACATTTTGAGCAACCACCTCAGGATCGATATAAGTTCTATTTTCCTTTTCACTTTTCCTGATCTGCAGTCTGCCATCAACAGCAACCAGTCGGCCCTTGCCAAGATGCTCGGCACAGGTCTCAGCTCGTTTTCTCCAGGTTACTATGCTGATAAAATCAACATCACGCTCTCCATCCCTGTTGGTATAATTTCTTTCCACTGCCAGGGTAAAATTGCAGACGGGCGTACCATTGCTGGTATAGCGCAGCTCTGGATCCCGGACCAGCCTCCCGATCAGTATGATCCTGTTTAACATTTATTTCCACCACCCTGAATTTTACTTATCTTTCCGCACAATCAAATAGCGAAGCAGATCGCCAATCAACTTGAAGTTTCTTTCCAGTTCATCAACCGCCTGGGAATCTCCCTGGAAGTCCAGCACCACATAATAACCGCTGAAGAGATCATTAATGGGATAGGCCAGTCTTCTTTCTCCCCACTCATCGATTTCCAAAATTTCTCCCTCATTACCTTCGATGGTGGATTTTATTCTTTCAAGACTTGCCTCCCTCTCTTCCTCGGTCTGTTCCGGGGAGAGCACAAAGGTGGTTTCATAATCTGCTGTCTTTTCCATAACTTTCACCTCCTCCATCCGGTCTTAACGGCTCCAGTTCAATGACTGGAGCATGGCAAGAGTATAATTCTCACTTCACACCTTTCACCATTATAGCATTCTCAATCCAGCTTTGCAATAATTATCTCTGCCAGGCTGCTATTTATGTATTTTATGAATTTATAACTTTCAGCCGGCTCAGAAAACAGCACCCAACCCGGCGGGCAAATTGTTTTTTAAGCAGATAGAGTTTATTTTTTAAAATGAAAGTAGCAGATATCTCCATCCTGGACAGAATAATCCCGGCCGGCCAGTTTTACCTTACCATCATTTTTGGCCTCTTCCATGCTGCTATATCCTTCCCAGGCTTCAAAGTTAATTACCTCGGCCTTGATAAAACCTTCTTCCATATCGGAATGGATCTTGCCTGCAGCTTCAGGTGCCGGCGTGCCCCTGGGAACCCCGGTGGCCCGAACCTCTTCACCGCCGGCCACTGTAAAGAAAGTGATCAGATCCAGCAGATCATAGCTGGCTTTAATGAAGTTTTCCAGGCCCGAATCTCCCTCCTGCTCTGCCAGAAAAATCTCCCTTTCTTCCGGTGTCAGTTCCACCATTTCTCTGGCAAAGAGCACATCAATCAGGACTTTCTCTTCCTGCTCCCGGTCCAGGTAATCTAAAAATTCTTTCCGATATTTATCAGCCTGAGACTGCTGATCTTTCACATTTCCCACATAGAGGACCGGCTTGGCCGTCAGCAAAAAGAGCTCCGGCAGCATCTTCTGCTGGAGATCGGTTAACTCCTGCTTTCTCACCGGTATGCCTTTCTCCAGCTCAGCCTGCATTTTTTGCAGGGCTTCTTCTTCCTCCCGGTACTTTTTCTCGCCGGTTTTCTGCATTTTAACCGTTTTTTCCTTTCTTTTTTCAATGGTCTTCAGGTCAGCAGCTATCAGCTCCTGTTTGATTACCTCAATATCCCTTAAAGGTTCAATCGTACCCATCACATGAGAGATATTATCGTCCTCAAAGAGTCTGACAATCTGGACAATAGCATCAACCTCTCTAATCCGGGCTAAAAACTGATTTCCCAGACCCTCCCCCCGGCTGGCACCCTTTACCAGCCCGGCAATATCAATAAATTTTATGGTTGAAGGGGTGCACCTGTCAGGCTGGTAGTGGCGGCAGAGCGCCTCCAGCCTTTCGTCTTTAACCTCTATCACTCCCACATTGGAATCTACCGTACAAAAGGGATAGTTTTCTGCGGCAACTTCCTTTTCAGTCAGGGCGGTAAACAGGGTCGATTTGCCCACATTGGGCAGTCCTACCAGGCCTAATTCCACCATCATTCCCCCTCTCTGTCCAGAATTTCCCTCAGGGCCTTTTCAAATTTTTTTCTTTTAAAACTCACAATTCGGCCGCAGTTCAGGCATTTAATTTTAACATCCATACCTATCCTGATAAGTTCCCAGCTGTTGCTGCCGCAGGGGTGGGGCTTTTTCATTTTAACCATTACCCCCGGCTGCAACTCCCCCTGGCTGTCCTTCACGGGAAACACCTCCCTCTCTTCAGTTCAAAACCAGCAAAAACCAGTAGAGCAGTCCCAGAAGAACCAGGCCGCTCAAAATTATCGGAATCATGCAGCCCGGTTCTTTATAGAGAGGACCATCTGACTTCTGAGAAAAGGCCAGGGTGCCGTGCTTGCGAGCCTTCTTGAGATACTTAACCGACTCCTTAATCTCACCTTCCTCCCGCAGAATTACCCCCATATTATTATAGGCCGGGCCGTATTCCTCGTTTTTAGCTATGGCCTGCTGGTAAAGCTCCTTGGCCTGGTGAAAATTCCCCTCCGATTTTTTCAGGCTGCCCAGGTTGGTTAAGGCCGGAGGATATTCAGGATCCATCTCCAGGGTGCTCTTCAATTCCTCCCGCGCTTTATCCTGCTCATCCTGTTTGATAGCAAGAACCGCCAGTTTATTACAGGCCGGGGCAAAGCTATCATTTAATCTTAAAATCTCCTGGAACAGAGCTTCTGCCTCCTCATATTCACCCTGATCCATCTTCTGGCAGGCTTCTTCATATTTATTCTTCAGCAGTTCTGAAGACTTCTCCAGATAATCCTTCTCCCGCATAGCAATCATCCTCAAATCAGGTTATTCTTCACGTCGGCTAACTAGCTAAAAATCTCAGCATAATTTAAAAAATGTTTAACATATAATAAATTATAACACAGATAATAATAGATAAAAAGCGCCCCTGCCGTTAAAGCGGCAGGGACGCCTGTGTAGCTAATATTTTAACCAGCATTTTAAACTATCACCAGCATCTTAAATCCTTACCATCTTAAATCAGGATTTCTGGCTGCTTTGGCCTCATCCAGCCTGCGCACCACGGTATTGTGCGGGGCGTTTTCCACCAGTTCCGGTTCTTCCTCTATTTCCCGTGAAATAATTTTCATGGTCTCAATAAACCTGTCCAGCGACCTTAAGTTCTCGGTCTCGGTAGGTTCAACCATCATTGCTTCCTTAACAATCAGCGGGAAGTAAATGGTGGGAGCATACTGCTCATAATCAAGCAGCCGCTTGGCGATATTTACCGTGGTAATCCCATCCTTTTTCTGCCGCGAGCCTGACAGGACAAATTCATGCAGGCTGTCGGAGGCAAAGGGAAGTTCATAGGTGTCTTTCAGTTTATGCTTCATGTAGTTGGCATTTAAAACCGCATTTTCGGTTATTTCCTTCAGGCCTTCTCCCCCGGCTGTCCTGATATAAGCATAGGCTCTCAGCATAACACCATAGTTCCCGTGAAAGGCATGAACCTTGCCCATGGTATCAGGTCTGTCATAATCCCAGTAATATTCAGAACCATTCTTCTTCAGCACCGGAACCGGCAGATAGGGAGCCAGCCTCTCCTTGACCGCTACAGGACCGGAACCCGGTCCGCCACCGCCGTGAGGAGTGGAGAAGGTTTTATGGAGATTATAGTGAATAACATCAAATTCCATATCCCCCGGTCGGGCATAGCCCAGCACGGCATTCATGTTGGCGCCATCGTAATAGAGCAGCCCCCCGGCCTCGTGGATCATCTGCTGAATCTCGCAGATGTCCTTTTCAAATATCCCCAGGGTATTGGGATTGGTCAGCATCAGAGCCGCCACATCATCATCCACCGCTTCTCTCAGAGAATCCAGATCAACCATGCCTCTTTCATTGGATTCTATCTCCACCACATCAAAGCCGGCCATGGTGCCGCTGGCGGGGTTGGTACCGTGAGCTGAATCCGGCACGATTACCTTGGTTCTCTCCTCACCCCGCTTTTCGAAGTACTTTCTAATAATCATCAGCCCCACATATTCTCCATGGGCTCCCGAGGCCGGCTGCAGAGAAACTTCATCCATGCCGCTAATTTCAGCCAGATACTGCTTCAGCTTATAGAGAATCTCGAGACTACCCTGGACATACTTTTCCTTCTGGTGAGGATGAATATTGGCCAGGTTGGGAATCCGGGCTACATCCTCGTTAATCTTGGGATTATACTTCATGGTGCAGGAACCCAGGGGATAAATCCCAGAATCCACTCCATAATTCATGTTGGAAAGACTGGTAAAATGTCTGACAGCATCAACTTCACTGACCTCGGGCAGCTCTGCCGCTTCCTTTCTTACCGTACCGGCAGGTAGCCGCTCCCCGGGGTTTTCTTCAGGCACATCAAGTTCCGGCAGGGAATAGCCCTTTCTCCCCGGACTTCCATATTCCTTAATTAAGGGTTCAGTCATTGAGAACCACCTCCAGGCTCCTGACATAGTTATCCAAATCCTGGCGAGTTTTCTTCTCGGTCACACAGACCAGCAGCCCCTTCTGGTCGGTCATCTCGGCCAGATTAACCCCGGGCAGAATATCCTTTTCACACATCTTCTGCTCGACCTCTTCCAGAGAAGTTTCCGGCCTGTCAATTTTAAGCCAGAATTCATTAAAGTGATTGTCCTGATTAACCACTTCTACGCCTTCAATCTCTGCCAGTCTGGCTCTCAAATATCGGGTTTTCTGGTAACACTGATTGGCAACCTCCTGAATACCTTTCTTGCCCATGGTAGCCAGGTATATGGCTGCCATCAGGGCATTTAAAGCCTGATTGGTACAGATATTGGAAGTTGCTTTTTCCCTCCGGATATGCTGTTCTCTGGTCTGCATAGTCATAACATAACCGGTTTCACCTTCAACGTCTTCAGTCTTTCCGACCAGTCTACCAGGAAGCTGTCTCAACATTCTTCTATCATCCTTAATGGCCATATAACCCAGGTTGGGCCCCCCGTAATTAACGCCATTGCCCAGGGGCTGTCCTTCTCCTACCACTATATCGGCACCAAACTCTCCTGGAGGATTCAGGAGACCCAGAGCAATGGGGTTGGCCACCACTATCAGCAGGGTCTTCTTTAAATTTTCCAGCAGTTCGGCAATCTTTTCCATTTCCTCCAGAGAACCGTAAAAATTAGGATACTGAACCACAAGCGCTGCAGTGTCATCATCCAGCTCTTCTGCCAGAGAATCCAGATTCAGCTGACTGCCCTGCAGAGGAACATTCAGGAATTCAACACCGTGAGGTTCGCCATAGGTCCGAGCTACATTACGGTAAGCAGGATGAACAGTTTTGGGGAGTATCACCCTGCTATTGCGGGTATGGCGTCGGGCCATAATAACTGCCTCTCCCAGAGCTGAGGCTCCATCAAGCAGAGAGGCATTGGAAATTCCCATGCCGGTAAGCTCGCAGATCATGCTCTGATATTCATACATGGCCTGCAGGGTTCCCTGGCTCAATTCAGCCTGATAGGGAGTATAGGCGGTGTAAAATTCAGACCTCAGGATCAGGTGATCGATTATCGAGGGGATATAATGAACATAGGAACCTGCTCCCAGATAGCTATCGAATTTGCTTAAATCCAGGTTCTTTGCCGCTTTCTCCTGAACCAGCTCCATAAGCTCCAGTTCGGAAAGCGCCTCAGGAATATCAAAGGGGCGATCAAACCTGATATTTTCAGGAATAGCCTGAAAAAGGTCTGAAATTTCCTCCACACCTATCTCCTGCAGCATTTTTTTCTGCTCGGGTGGTGTGTTAGAAATATATTTCATTTAATTTAAGCCTCCTCCTCCAAAAACTCCTGGTATTCCTCGGTATCCATCAGCTCATCCAGTTCTTCCTCATCAGAAAGCTTGATTTTAACAATCCAGCCCCCCTGATAGGGCTCATCATTAACCAGCTCGGGCTGATCCAGCAGCTTTTCATTGATTTCGGTAATTTCACCACTCACCGGAAGATAGAGATCGGAAACTGCCTTGACCGATTCAATAACTCCAAAATTGTCATGCTGTTGAAATTCATCGCCTACCTCAGGCAGCTCAACAAAGACAATATCTCCCAGTTCCTCCTGGGCAAAGTCGGTGATTCCGGTGGTTCCCACACCATTTTCAACCTTTAACCACTCATGATCCTCGGTATAATATAAACCTTCTGGTACATTCATTCTTATCCCTCCTGATTAATATTAAATAAATGGAGTTTCAACTACTCCAGCAGCCACCAGCCGGCTTCTGATCTTAATTTTAATTTCTTCCCCGGGCCGGGCATGGGCACTTTCCACATAACCCAGGCCGATATTTTCCTTGAGACTTGGGGAATAGCTTCCAGAAGTAACATGGCCGATCTCCTCTTCACCCGTTGATAGTATCGGATAATTATGCCTAGCAATTCCCCGATCTTTGAGGATAAAACCCACCAGTTTGCGGGAAAGACCGGCTTCTTTAATCCTTTCCAGCACTTCTTTGCCGACAAAATCCTCCTTGTCAAATTTAACAGTCCAGCCCAGGCCGGCCTCCAGGGGATTGGTGTCCCTGCTGATATCATTGCCGTAAAGACAGAGACACTTTTCCAGCCTGAGAGTATCGCGGGCCCCCAGTCCTGCCGGTTTGAGGCCTGCCTCTTCTCCAGCTTTAAGCAGTGACTGCCAGATCCTCTCAGCTTCCCCGGGATCAAAATAAAGCTCAAAGCCGTCCTCGCCGGTATAACCGGTCCGGGAAACCAACATGTTCAGGCCATCAACTTCAATTTTGCTGAAGCTAAAAGCCGGCATATCATCCAGGCCGGCAGATGTCAGCTGGCTTAAGATCTCTTCCGATCTGGGCCCCTGCAGGGCAAGCAGAGCATAATCCCGGGAGAGATCTTCTGCCTCTACTTCCCCGGAAAACTCAGCCGCCCGTTCGGTAATCCAGTCAAAATCCTTTTCCGTATTGGAAGCATTGACCACCAGAAAATATCTATCTTCCTCTATTTTATAAACCAGCAGATCATCAACTATTCCTCCTTCGGGATAACACATGGGGGAATAAACCACTTTCCCGGCGGGTGCGGTGCTGACCCGATTGGTGATAAG
>PWHA01000032.1 GCA_003554685.1 Halanaerobiaceae bacterium | reverse complement strand
TCCACTCCACTTCAATCCCGTATTTTTCCTCAAATATTTCTACCCCTTCGCCAAACTGATCAACATCAATGTCCAGAGCAATGATGTTGAGTTTGTCAGGTTTTTCCGGCATATCATCCAGGGCCAGAGCCTCTGTCATGGTAAATGAAAAAACCAGTGCCAGCATTAAAAATAAGCCTAAAATCTTTTTTGCCATAAAAATTTTTGCCTCCTCATATGATTTTTTAAAGGTGCGATAAGTAAAATCTGCCGGTCAGCCGATTGAAATTAAACCGGACTGACAGATAAAAATAATAACCAACAATAATAATTTCAATATTTTAGCCAACATTCCTGCAAAATTAGACATAAATTTTAATTTAATTCAACCAATTGACAGATTTTATTAAAGGCAGTTGAGCTAAAATGTCAGAAGACCACCCAGGCGAGCAGCCAGCCCTCCCACCAGAAAGGAAAAAACGATGGTAAAGAGCAAAATTTTAACTGCCAGTTTAAGATTAAATTCCCGGGCCAACATGGCCAGAACTGCTATGCAGGGAACATAAAAAAGAGCCACCAGAGCTCCGGTAAAGAGTTGAAAACCGGCGAGATTCATTTCCAACAGGGGTAAAACTGCCAGTTCCCGGCGGACAATACCCAGTATTAAAGGTATCGAAGCTTCAGCCGGCAGCAGCAGCCAGCTTTCCACCACGGGCTGCAGTAATCTGCCAATATACTCCAGGAGTCCCAGTTCAAAGAGAACTGCAGCCCCAGCGATGGCATAGATCATCATAACCGCTCCGCTTTTCAGATAGGTTTTCACCCGGAGCCAGATTTTCCTGCCCAGAATTTGCGGACCGGAAAAGAGAAGAGGAGGAATTTCCACCAGCGTGGCATTTTTGCTGCCCGGCAGAATGGCATTCAGGACCAGGGCATTGCCTGCTAAAACCAGAAAGGAAGCAGCAAATACTAAAATCATTACTGCTATTGATTCCTCAGCCAGCAGAGAAATCATAGCTCCAGTCTGAGAGATACAGGGAACAGCCAAGCAGATCATGGTTGAAACCATAACCCTCTCCCTGCGGGTAGGCATGGCCCGGGTAGCAGCAATCCCGGGAATAGCGCAGCCATAACCTAACAGCAGGGGAATGATGTTTGAACCGGAAAGTCCCAGTCTGGCAAAGATACCATCGAGCAGCACTCCCAGGCGGGGAAGATAACCAACATCCTCCAGCAGGCTTAGGGCCGTATAAAAAGAAATAACATAGGGCAGAACCAGGGCGAAGGGCCATTCCAGTCCTTTAATTAAAAAACCATATTCCCCGATTAAAATGTTACGAAAAATTCCTGAAGGTATGACAGTTTCAACAGCTGAGATAATAAAAGGAAAAATTAATCCCTCAAAAAAGGGCAGGAGAATATACTGACGGAGGCCCATGCCAATACCAACAACAATTCCAAAGATTAGGCCTAAAATAATAAAGGCCAGGGGTATACCCGGCCAGGGTTGAGCAAGTAAATTTCCCCACTTTTCCAGATTGTCTCCCGCTGTTTCAGTCGCTCGCTCGACAGGATTTAATATATCGAGAGTAAGTTCTTCGGCAAAATCCCAGTTGCTGGTAAATTTCTCCCGAGCAGAATACCTCTGGGAGTCTTCTTCCAGAAACTTTTCTATTTTCTCCTGCAATTCTGCCAGACCTCTATCCTCCACTGCTACAGTGGTAATAACATCTATTCCCAGGCGGCTGGCCAGCAGTTCTTCCTGAACTTCCAACCCTTTCTTATTCAGCATATCAATCCGGTTGATAACAGCCAGGGTGGGCAGCTCTTTTTCCAGCACCTGTAGCAGGAGATAGATGCTTGATTCCAGATTTTTACCATCCAGCACAGCAATGACCAGATCGGCCCCCTGCTCGAGCATATCTGTTGCCACCTTTTCTGCCTCATTAGTGGCATCCAGGGTATAGGTGCCTGGAACATCGATTAAATAATAATCAGTAAAATCGGACAGGTAGCCTTCCTTATAATCAATGGTAGTACCGGCATAATTTGAAATCATGGCATCCAGACCGGTCAGCTTATTAAAAATCACGCTTTTCCCCACATTGGGAGGGCCAATCAGCAGAATCCTTTTTCTTCCTCGCCGGGTTTCAGCCTGCGGCATGAACGGCAACCTCCAGCTCAAGAACAATGCTGTCAGCCAGTCTTCTATCCACAGCAATCTGGCGCCCCTCTATTTCAGCCACAATTGGTCCCTGAAAGGGCTGGCGGGACTTTATCTCTACAACTTTTCCAGGGCGAAAGCCCAGGGGAGCCAGCAAATAGTGGTCAGGAGCTCGAACTATCGTTGCCCGCTGCCCCTCTTCTAATTCCAGCAGGCTCTGTTTTTCTTTACATTCTCCTATCTGCAGAACCTTATTTGAACCACTCTGAAAAGCAGCCCCGGTATCCTTCTGGTATTTGAGTTTTTGTATCGCCTTGTCCATATTCAATCCTCCTATAGAAATGGAAATAAATTATTATTTTGGTCAGGTTATAATTTCAAAAGAACTGATTTTTTACCCAGAATTTTTCTGGTATATCTGTGTTCTCTGATATTGCTAAAATTCTCAGGTTTTTCCCCGGGATAAAATAAACCTAAAAAGCCAGCAGGATTGCGGTAAATAACTGTGGTTTCCCGGGGGACTGTCTTAATTATTCTCTTGATTATACCGGTTTTCTCATTGACATGAAGAGATAACCAGATGGCTTTAAAATGTGAGAATTCTCCAGACATACCATTACCCTGATTGAGTTTAATTCTGTCTGTCAGGCCTGCCTGCT
>PWHA01000337.1 GCA_003554685.1 Halanaerobiaceae bacterium | reverse complement strand
TTTTTACCTTCCTTTCGATTTTCGGATTTAAGTTTTCTTCTGTTTATCTTTCTATTAGTAGAATTCCAGAAAAAGACGGGCAGTCCTCCCTGGCAGCTGAGCTTATAATTTGCCAGGAGCCCAATCCTGACATATAATATAGATAGGTAATTTTCTGAACCTCAGTTCTGCAAATTTTTTATTTACAGGTTGTGATTAGATGGCTTCAGAAAAGGAAAGGATAACCGGGCAGATTGACAGGATAACCTATACCAATGAGGAAAATGGTTTTACGGTTGCCAGACTCAAGCTTCTGGAAGAGGAGAGAAAGGTAACCGTAGTGGGAAATCTGCCTGCACCCGATCCCGGTCAGGTGGTGGAACTGGAAGGTTACTGGACCACCCATTCCAAATACGGCAGGCAGTTTAAAATAACTGATTTTCGCTATTCTGCCCCTACCAGTGAGGAGGGGGTTAAAAGATATCTGGGCTCCGGACTTATCCCGGGAATAGGACCGGTAATGGCTGAAAGAATAGTCCAGGAATTTGGCGAGGAAGCCTTAGAAATAATTGACGATAACCCGGAAAAACTCAAGAAAGTAGAGGGAATCGGCAGGAAAAGGCTGCAGCAGATCCAGGAATCCTGGCAGGAGCAGTCCGAGATCAGAGAGATTATGGTTTTTCTGCTCTCCAATAATATCAGCCCGGCCTATGCAGCCAGAGTATATCAGGAATACGGGAGAGATGCCGTTGAGGTTGTGCAGAATAAACCCTACCGGCTGGCTTCCGATGTCTGGGGCATCGGTTTTCAAACCGTTGATAAAATTGCCCGGGATATGGGGATTGAAAAAGATTCCGGGCAGCGGCTTAAAGCCGGACTGATATATATCATGGAGCAGACAGTCGGCGAGGGTCATGTTTACTATCCCTATGAAGCTTTACTGGAGCGGGCCGCCAGGGTGCTGGAGGTGGAAAGGGAGCAGCTGGTTGAGCCCTTTGGCGAGCTTGAGGTTCAGGACCGCCTGGTGATAGAGGATCTTAATTTTGATTACAGCAACTTTAAAGAGAACAATAAAGCTGTTTATCTTAAAGCTTTTTATGTAGCTGAAACAGGGATAAACTGGAAAATCCAGCAGCTGCTGGCTTCAGCTCGCCAGCAGTATATGATAGATATTCCGGCCCGAATCAGGGAGGCTGAAAAGCAGCTTGCCTTTTCGCTGGCAGGAAAGCAGCGGGAGGCGGTAAAACTGGCTCTTAAGGAAAATCTGCTGGTAATTACCGGCGGGCCCGGTACCGGGAAAACCACAATCATTGAAGCCATCATCAGCGCCTTCCAGGATTTGAATCAAAAAATACTGCTGGCGGCCCCCACCGGCCGGGCAGCCAAAAGAATGACAGAGACCACCGGCAAGGAAGCCAAAACAGTTCACCGTCTGCTGGAGTTCAGCTATCAGGAGGGCGGATTTCAGCGCAATGGCGATAACCAGCTGGCCGGTGATGTCATAATAATTGATGAGGCTTCCATGCTGGACACAGTGCTGATGTACCATCTCCTGAAGGCAGTTCCCGAAAGCGCCAATCTGATTCTGGTAGGTGATGTTAATCAGCTTCCTCCGGTAGGAGCAGGCTATGTCCTCAGGGATATAATCAGATCCGGTAGGGTACCGGTCATAGAATTAACAGAGATTTTTCGGCAGGCCCGGGAAAGTTCAATTGTGATAAACTCTCACCGGATTAATAACGGTCAGATGCCTGATCTAGAAAACAAAACTGGCGGCAGGCTTGATGATTTTTATTTTATTGAAGAAAAGAAGCCAGCCAAAGTTCTCCAGCTGATTATCAAGATAGTCCGGGAGAGGGTGCCGGCCCGCTTTAATTTCGATCCTGTGGAAGATGTTCAGGTGCTGTCACCGATGCGGCGGGGGGAACTGGGGACAGAAAATCTTAATTCCCGGCTTCAGGATATACTTAATCCTGCCCTGGAAGCTGAAGGGCTCTCCTATGGCGGGGTTACCTATCGGGTTAATGATAAGGTGATGCAGGTCAAAAACAACTATGATCTCGATGTCTTCAATGGAGATATCGGGCGGATTGGGGCTGTGGATAAAGAAGAATCCCGGCTGACAATCAACTATGACGGCAGGCTGGTTAATTATGAAAGAACCAATCTGGAGGAACTGGAGCTGGCCTATGCTATTACAGTACATAAATCCCAGGGATCGGAATATCCGGTGATAGTCTTCCCGATGGTGACCCAGCACTATATCATGCTTCAGAGAAATCTTCTCTATACCGCTCTCACCAGAGGCCGACAGCTGGCTGTTATTATTGGCAGCAAAAAGGCTCTGGCAATGGCGGTTAATAACGATAAGGTGGAAGAACGGTACTCTCTGCTGGAAGAAAGGCTGCGGGATTTTAGAAGTAATGAGTCAGACTGATTTCTTAGTTTTACAATCCATAAATAAGGATAAATCAGGAGGGATAATTATGAAAAGAATTAATTATGATGAATACTTCCAGGAGTTTAATAGTTCATTAAGTGATGGAGGTGCTTTTTTAACCGTTAAGAATGGGGGAGAGCTTAACACCATGACTATTGGCTGGGCCACAGTGGGTATCAGCTGGAGCATTCCGGTAATGCTGGTTCTGGTCCGGAAATCCCGCTATACCTATCAGCTGATTGAGGAAGCAGAGGATTTTACGGTCAGTGTTCCCTTGGGAGACAAAATGAAGGATGAGCTGCTTTTCTGCGGTACAGAGTCTGGCCGGGACTATGACAAATTTTCTGAGTGCGATCTGGAGGTTGAATCCGCCCAGAAGGTAAA
>PWHA01000139.1 GCA_003554685.1 Halanaerobiaceae bacterium | reverse complement strand
CGCATTACAGGATTCATAAAACGATCTGCTTCCATTTTGAACCACAACTCAGCCTTGTTTTGCGGAAGGCTGTAGAAAAAAGCAGTCTCATCAGCACTCACAAATGCGTTCATGCCAACGGCTCCTTCACGATCCACAATCATAGAGAACTCGTTGTTAATCACGAATTCCTGAGATTCATCCTGAAGCCGTTCAAATTCGGCCCAAAGTTCATCCATTTTTTCCTGATCAGGATTTGGCCGGGTAGACTCGCGGAACCATGCGCGATAGGCATCATCCATAGCTTCAATTAACGGCAGCTCCGCTTCATAATCGGTAGTACCAATCGTGTGAGAACCTTTAAAAGCCATGTGCTCGAAAATATGAGTAATGCCGGTCTGACCAACTGGCTCATTTACAGCGCCAACGTTAACAAACGTTACAAAAGAGGCAACGGGTGCAACGTCGCGCTCGATGATGATAAAATGCAGTCCGTTGTCGAGCGTAAACTCGGTAACGCGCTCTTCAAAAGCTTCCAAATTTTGTGCCGATACTGGCTGAACGGCAAAAATCGTGAAGGCAACAAGCGCTACGGATAGTAGTCGGGTAAGCTTCATGTGTGTGATATTTGTATTGATTGATTAGATTTACGGATGATCTCCGTACGTGAACAATGTCGATTTGTTTCAGATACCTAAAATACATCAATCTTGAGGAATTGCTTAGACACAATTTTGATTTTAATGATAGAAATAACACCAATTTCAGACCACCTCAGTAAGGCAATTAACAAAAAACAGGCCAAATTAACGTGCAAAAAATGAAACTGTTTTCCTCTGCAACTTTAGTCTTGATAACCGTCATACTCACGAGCTCATTGGTGTTTAGTAGTGCCAATGCACAGCTGAACACAAGTCATGCTTCAGCTATATCCTTTGAATTTGACAATGAACCAGCTTACCTGAAAACCGGATTTGACCGTCTCTCGCAGGAACGCAGAGCTATGCTTATTCTGCTGGGATGGGGTGCTGCAAATGTACTTGCAGGCGGCGCACTCGCTACTGGTGAACAGTACAGGGATTTCGGACTTATGACCGCCGGCTGGGGTGCAGTTAATGCCGGAATTGCGGGCCTTGCTTTGTTAGGTGGTGATGCGTATACAGCCTCAACCAGCTACGAAAGTGTGCTTCGTGATGAGCAGTTATTCAATCGGATTCTGGCTATAAATACCGGTTTAAATGCAGGATACATGGGCGTTGGATTTACGATGAATTACCTGGGAAACACATCCAGAATAAGGCAGTTTGGTACGGCCGTAATGGCACAGGGCGCCTTTTTGATGGCGTTTGACCTGTGGCTGTTAACCAGCTCAAATGGCCGTTTAAGAGAGCTCGCAGCTTCACCATCATCCTGGCAGGCGTATTTGCCGGACGGTACATACGGACTGGTACACGGGCTGTCGCTTTCATTAACGTTTTGATATCCATCAACCTGAAACCAGAACGGATTTTGTAGTTCGGGCATTAAATGTATATTAAGTCTGCTATGAGAATATGAAAATAAATTTACGAGCTATGAGACTTCAATTCCCGCAGGTGGAACTGAATATATACAATAAAAATAATCCGATAGAAGTACCGATTCTCAAATCTGAGATTGCTACATCCTCGGCAAGCCCAAATATAATCCGGCATATCACCTTCGATTTAAGCGGCACCGAACTGGCTGGCAAATTCTTTGCCGGACAGAGTATTGGCGTATTGCCGCCGGGTGTTACAGATAAAGGAAAGCCTGAGCCACTTCGGCTCTACTCAATTAGTTCTCCTAGTTATGGTGAAGACGGGGCAGGAAACCATCATTCAACCACTGTTAAACGTTTGATAGGCGAGCATTGGGAAACACGGCAGCTCTACGCCGGAGTCTGTTCGAATTACCTGAGCAGTCTGAGGCCCGGAGATACTGTGAAGGTGACCGGACCGAGCGGCAAGCGTTTTCTGCTACCCGAAAACTCGGAGGATTTTAACTACGTGTTTTTTGCTACAGGAACAGGCGTCGCACCATTTCGGGGCATGATTAAAGACCTTATGAAAAAAGGGCACAGGGGAAGTATAGTTCTGATTTTCGGAGCTCCTTACCGAACTGATTTACTCTATGAAAGCTACTTCAGGCAGACCGAGAGCGAAAACAAAAACTTCCACTACATCCCTACTATTTCACGGGAAGACCCAAGAGAGGATGGCTCCAGACCCTACGTTCAGACCCAGCTTATTGATCGCAAGAAATTACTATATCCTATTTTGGAGCAGGAGAACACGCTCATCTACGTTTGCGGACTTAAGGGAATGGAAACGGGAATTATACAGGGACTTGCAGCTCAAAGCCTGAGCGATTATCTCGTATTTAAGAAGCCACTTAACGGCGACCCCTACAGCTGGGATTCGGATATTATGAAGAGAGCCGTAAAACCCGGTGAGCGCATGTTTCTCGAAGTGTATTAGCCCTGTAGGAATTGCGTGGTTACCACAGTATGGGTTTAGTGAAATAATTTGCACATTTCCATATTTGGCTTTAGAAAAGCGCTTTTTTGTGCTAATTTGTCGTTTATACATTGTATCTCATCAACCTCATAATAACAATTGCTTATGTCTCCATCATCAGCAAAACGACTGATTACGCTTGAAGAATTCATTATCCAGGGTCAGAACAGATTCCGTGGCGCTACAGGAGAGCTTTCTCAGTTGCTTAGAGACATTGGTCTGGCTTCAAAAATTATTTCAAGAGAGGTTAATAAAGCGGGCATAACCAATATTCTTGGACTCGCTGG
>PWHA01000351.1 GCA_003554685.1 Halanaerobiaceae bacterium | reverse complement strand
GAAGAAGACCAGGTTGATAGGCCGGAGGTGTAAGTGTGGCAACACATTAAGCTGACCGGTACTAATAGATTGACTTCTTCTCTCTCTCCTACATCCCTGTGCGTCTTTCAGTGTGGGATGAAAATTTTCGGTGGTTAAAGCGGAGGGGCAATACCTGTTCCCATTTCGAACACAGCAGTTAAGTCCTCCAGCGCCTATGGTACTGCAAGGGTGACCTTGTGGGAGAGTAGGTCACCGCCGAATTTTTATTTTTCTATTTTATTTTGAGTAAATTTATTAAATTATTAATTAAAATTCGAAAGTAAATTTAATGTTTATTATTTGCTCCCCGATAGCTCAGCTGGTAGAGCGAGTGGCTGTTAACCACTTTGTCGCAGGTTCGAGTCCTGCTCGGGGAGCCATTTTTTATAGTTCTTCTATATTGAGCTAAAGAATTGAATTATTCATTAAATTGCTTTATCATATAAACATGGATAAATTTTAAATATGAGTAAATTTAATATTTAAGAATTTAGTATGAAGTTCTGATCGTGTTCTGTTAGTGTGAAGTTTATATTTTATGTAATTGTAGTTGATTGCAAGTTTATGGAACTTAAATATTTCAATTTTTATTTTGGAATGCATATGCAAAACTCAATTTTGTGGAATTAGTTTTGGGAAGGTACATTCTGGAGTTAGTATTAGTTGTTAGGATTTATGTAGATAGAGTTATTTAATATTGTTTGGGTGAGATCTATGTTTTGTGCTGTATTTATTGATTATGATATTTTGTGATAAATTTTTTTCGCATATGGTTTGATGTGTTTGGACATGTTCTGATGAAATTGCAGAATAAAATACTTGTGCAGGTAAGGCGGGTTGGGAAAATGAATGTATTTAGATATTATTTTTTGTTCTGCCTTCCGGTGCTGACTACGAATGCTATGGCGCTGAGGTGGCAGGGAGAGCTATATGTTATTCCGGCTGTGCTTCTTTTTTTGATACTGTTATTTGCTGAGATTGGTAATGTCTTGATTTTGGATGAAGATAGGCAATTTGGCTTTATTTATTATATTAATTTTATGTTTTACCGGAGGACGAATCAGAACAATAAATTTGTTGCACCGGATATTTCTGATGATTTTAAAATTTATCCCAGGTTTATTGGCGGGTTTTTTCTGATGCTGGCACTGAGTCTGGTCATTGTGGGCTTTGTTGTTGAGCTTTCGTTTTTCTGGTATTTTAATTTTGTGCTGCTGATGCTGATTTTTTATGGGGTGCCGAAATTAATGGTGGTGGAGAAAAATTATATTACAGTGGGGATAATAGTCGGGCTGCTGGAATATCTGCTGGTTTCGACTTTTTATTTTGCCCATCAGGCGGAACCGGGGCTTGGTTTTGTGGTTTTGCTGGCTATTATGATTTTGCTTAAATTTAATGTGTTTCTTTATGAGCATAATCTTGATACATATCTGATGGGAAATACCAGCGTTGTCAATAATTACCGGGAGATTAAGGTGCTGAACGGGCTGTATTTTATTAATTTGCTGGTTGTATATGCTCTTTATAGTTTTAATTTTTCTCTGGCGACCTCGCTGATCTGGATGATTCCCTTTATCGGGTTTCCGGTGGTGGTGATCAAGGCTGTAAAAAATAGCAGGAAAATATATAAATCGCCGGTTGAGATAGATGATCTGGTGGTTTTTCATGACTGGAACCTCTTTGTTTACCAGGCTAATGTGATTTTGATCGGGGTTGTGGCACTGATTGATAAGTTTTTTATGATTTGATTTATTTACTGCTGAGCTGTTATTTCTTGATCGAGGGATTTTTAAGTAAGCCGAGGTATTTTGAGTTAAGATTTTTTGGTGGAAGGTTTTAAGTGAGATTATTTTTAAAGGTGGATTTTAGTCATTTTAGAATTTATTATATTAAAAATTTTAGGGGGGTGATTTGAACTGTTTGCTGAAAATGGAGATTATCATGGAGAAGAGAATGGAATGTCCGGTAAGACTGGTGAGAGCAAAAAGGTTTATGAGAATGGGACTGGATGCAGTGAAACAAAGAGTTTAGGAGCTGGTGGAGATGGTGAGCGGGTCAGGGATTTTAATAAGTTTCGTGAAGCAATGAATGAAAGGATTCTTGAGAGTTCAAATCGGCAGATCAGGAGATTTTTTAATCTGGATACCCGGGCCTATGATGAGGGGGCTCTGAGCCGTGAGACCAAGGAGATGCTGGGGCTGGTGGCTTCGCTGGTTTTGAGGTGTGATGAGTGTATAAAGTACCATGTTCAGGAATGCTGGTCGCTGGGGATTTCAGAGGAGAAGCTTTTTGAGGTTTTTAATATTGGGTTGATTGTGGGGGGTTCGATTGTGATTCCCCATCTCAGGGAGGCGGTGGCTTTCTGGGATGAACTCCAGCAGGGTTGAGACTGGAGTTTGAATGCAGTGATAGAGGAGAGGTTTAAAATAATAGAATGATTAATATTCATTGTGATTCATGAATCTGGCATAAGAAATAATCAAGGTAAACCACCATGCCCCTTCGGAGCACAACAAGCGATGAAAATATTACAGCTTATTTTCAAGGTAAATTCCATGCTCCATTTGGAGCACAACAAAATATGAAAATAGAACATCTTATTTACAAGATAAACTCCCATTCACCTCCGGAGAACAACAAGTGATGAAAATATTATGGCGTATTTTCAAGTTAACCTTACCTGGTGTTATAAAATTATTGGATTTTGTATTTTTTGTTGCAATTAGCAGTTTTAAGATTGTTTTTCACCACTGATTTCATTCACTTTATAGCTTTGATTTTATTGATTTATTGATTTTGGAACTTTCATATTTTAGTATATATTTTTTAGTTTGTAGTTTTCTTTGCTTAATACTTTTTGTTGGGATTTATAGATATGGGATTTTAATTTATAACTTTTTATAGTTATTTATTGTTAACATAGATTTTTATTATTAACCCGGTAAGATTAAAAGATATGATACATAATTTTTTAAAATTATTTTTTGAGGTAGTGATTACTGTGGATGAAATTACTGGGTTTTTACCGGATTTGCTGGAAATGGATATTCAGGAAAATTTTTATCTGCTGGTTCTTTTTCTTCAAACTGCAGTAATTATTTTGATACTCTGGATTCTGCAAAAGGGGATTAAGAAGTATCTGACCAGGAAATTTGAAGATGTGACAATCAGGTTTAAGTGGCAGAAGATGGTTACATACGGGGCTTATATTCTGGGAATCATTATTATTTTTCCTCTCTGGTTTCGGGGTCTCCAAAATGTGATGACCTTTCTGGGGCTGTTTTCTGCCGGTCTGGCGATTGCTTTGCGGGATCTGATATCTAATGTGGTTGGCTGGTTTTATATTTTATTTCGCAGGCCCTTTGTCATGGGGGATCGGGTGGAGATCGGAGCGGTTAAGGGTGATGTGATTGATATCAGGCTGCTGGAAACGGAGATTATGGAGATCGGGAACTGGGTGGAGTCGGATCAGAGTACAGGGAGGGTGGTTTATCTCCCCAATGGTAGGGTGCTGCATGAGAGTGTGGCTAATTATACCCAGGGTTTTGAATTTATCTGGAATGAGGTCAGTGTGCTGCTGACCTTTGAGAGTGACTGGAAGCTGGGAAAGAGGCTGCTTGAGGAAGTGGCCCGGAAGAATGCCCGGGAGATTAACCGGGAGATGCGGGATAAGATAATTAATTCGGCCAAGAAGAAGTATACCAAACTGACACCGATTGTCTATACCAGCATCAAGCCCTCCGGGGTGCAGTTGACGGTTCGCTATCTCTGTGAGCCCCGGAAGCGGCGGTCGACTGCTGAACTTTTCTGGGAGGATATTCTGGATATAATTGCCGGACATGAGGAGCTGGAGCTGGCCTACCCGACCTACCGGGCCTATATGGCTGGAATGGAGGGCGGAGGAGCAGCAGCCCGTTCCGATGAAGTGGACAGAGATATTGAGGAAGTTATTGATAGTAAAGATTAATGATTGAGGAGTAATATTGATGATTGGAGGAAAAGATTGGTACTTGAAAGGTAATATTGATGATTGGAGGAAAAGATTGGTACTTGAAAGGTAATATTGATGATTGGAGGAAAAGATTGGTGCTTGAAGGGTTAGATTGATGATTGGAGGAAAAGATTGGTGCTTGAAGGGTTAGATTGATGATTGAGGAGTAATATTGATACTTGGGGAAAAGATTGTTGTTTGATAGAAATGATTATTGTTTGAGGGAAAAGATTGAGACTTGATGAGAATGATTGAAGAGAATGGATTGTGATTGAGGATTATAATTAATGTTTGATGGTAATGATTAATGCTTGATGTAAATGCTGAGATTCTTGCGATTTAATTTCGATTTTTGATGAAACTGAGATAAGCTGCTCCCTGATGAGGGATTTGCAGTGGAGGTGGTGAGTCTTATGATAAAGATGATTTCCAGGGGTGAGCTTTTTAAAACATCAGAGAACCGGCTGGTTGTTCGACCCGCTGAAAATTTTAAATTTAAGAGAAAAATTTTGGCTAAAGTTACGGCTGAAAAAGAGTCTGATATAGCCAGTGAAATTTATTATGAAGATTATGAGGACAAAGATGTTAATGAGAACAAAGATGTTAATGATGATAAAGATGTTGATGAGAACAAAATTGTTGATGTGAATAAAATTGTTGATGATGATAATTATAAAGATGATAATGGTTATAAAGATGATAATGGTTATAAAGATAATTCAGGTAATAATTCTGTGAGAGAAAGGAAATTGAGAGAAAGGAAATTTGAAACTGAAAAAAATAGGGAAATTAATGCTGAGAATGATGGGGCAGGTGAAAAGGAAAAAAACTGGCTGACTGTGGGAACTTCTCTGCTGCTGTTGATTGGGGTTGAGGATGAAGCTGGCAGTCCTGCTGAGGATCTGGTTATTGTTCCAGCGGTGCTTGAGGCCGGTCCCAAGGCAGCAGGGGAAGAGTTGATTATTCCCTGGGAGAAAGACTGTGAGGATGTCAGAGATGAGAGGGAGAGGAAAAGAAAGACGAGGCCAGGTATAAAAGAGGTAGAAATTGTGGTTAAATTGAAGATTTCTCTGGAAGAACTGGGCCTGGGAAAGCCAGAAATGAAGAATTTTAATCCAGACAAATATGATTCAAGGCATCCTGGCTTTAAAGAGTTTGATTTGGGGAATTCGGGTTTTAATAAGTCTGGTTTTGAGGAGCCTGCCGGGGAAGAAATGAATCTGAAGAAGAAGGGTTTGAAGAAGCCAGGATTGAAGCTAATTGATGTTTTTGCTGAAGGCAATGGGGCGTATTATTCTGTGTTTGCTTTAAGCCAGGATAGGATTTATGAGATATACAGTGATGGCGCCTGCCGCGGGAACCCCGGTCCCGGTGGGTATGCAGCGATTGTCCTGGAGACTGGTGAGGTGCTGGAGGAAATTTCCGGGAACAGTGAGGAGACCACCAATAACCGGATGGAATTGCTGGGGGTTATTGAGGGTCTGGAAAGTCTGGCTGCTGGCAGCAGGGTAAGGATTTATACTGATTCCAGTTATGTGTTGCGGGGTATGGAGGAATGGCTGGACAATTGGAAAAATAATGGCTGGGTAACCTCCGGTGGCAAACCTGTTAAGAATCAGGATTTATGGAAGAGAATTGCCGAACTTCAGGAGAAATATCGGATTGAGCTCATCAAAGTTAAGGGGCATAGTGGAGATAAAATGAATAACAGAGCTGATCAACTGGCAAAGAAAGCCTGTCAAAAGGCCTGTAAAGAAGGCCTCTGAGAATTTTTTGTTTCTGATATCTTGGCAGAATGAGTTTTCTATTCTTCAGTTTTTGTTTGAAAATAAAAACTCCCCGGAGTTTATAACAATTAGGGGAGTCTGTTTCTTTTTTGATTTTTAGATGATTTTAAATGGCTTTAAATGATTTTAAATGGTTTTTGCATTAAAATTTTCCTCTTAAATTGTTTTTATATTTTTTTCTATATTTTATATTTTTTCTTTATATGGTGACTTTATATGGTGACTTTTATTTATCATTAATTCTAAATATAATATTTCAATATATATTTGGATTGTGAGTTTTATATTATTAGATGAGCAGCTATTACTAGCAGCTATTATTAGCAGCTATTATTAGATGAATAGCAAGCAAAAATAGATATTAGAAAATAGCTATTTAGACAACATTTATTTATCATCCTTTTTTAGCAGTTTTCTGGCGTTTTTTATTACTGGGGCGTTTTTTATTACTGGCAGTTAGGGCAGAGGCCGTAGAATTCCAGGCGATGATCTTCGACTGCAAACGCCGTTTTCTCTTCAATCAGTTTGTTGAGATCTTTTCTGTGGGGAACCTCCAGGTCAAAAACGCCCTCGCATTCTGAGCACTGAAAATGATAGTGATTTTCCGGGACGCCATCAAATCTGCTGTAGGTGCTGCCATAATCGAGAATCATGATTTCTCCCATTTCGGCGAGCACATTGAGATTGCGGTAAATGGTGCCCAGACTTATATTAGGAATTTCTTCTTTAACCTGTTCATAGATCCAGTCGGCAGTGGGATGAATATCGGTGTCCTTTAAAACTTCCAAGATTGCCTTCCGTTGCTTGGTCATTCTGGTATTTTTGCTCATATTTCTCCCCCTAGCTCTTAAGTTTCAACAAAAATAATAACTTTAACTATTAGCAATTATATCAGATTATATTCCGATTGACAAGAAAGCAGCTTGAACAACTGCCCTATAATTATTTTACACTAAGGCTTGAAATAGATATAGTATTTTACATAAAATTATTATTTTACAATAAGTTAAAAATTAACATTATTGTAATACGTATGCAAAATGGAGATTAAGTATCTATGATTAAGTATTTAAGAGTGTTGTAGCTTAGAATAAAATAATTATAGGGTTGTTGTTATAAGTGTTGTAGTATGAGAGTTGTCGCAGAGTACTTTTAATGATATACTTTATAATAATGAATTACTGGAATTTGATTATTTGATAGAGAGATGAGCCGGGGAATTTATGATGTTAGCCGGGATAATAAAAGATGAACCGGTATGACAAACCGTTGCGATCCGGGGTGTTCTGGTACGATAATGAATTGCAGGTAATATATAACAAAACTCAAACTCTATCAAATTTTACAGTCTTTACAGAATAAGTTTTTCGAACTATAAAGAAGAGGTGATTTGATGTCAAAGCAGAAGAGGATTTTGACTGGAGACAGGCCGACCGGCAAGCTGCATCTGGGTCATTTTGTTGGCAGCCTGGAGAACAGGATTAAGCTGCAGGATGAATATGATACCTTTATTATAATTGCTGATGTCCAGGCACTGACCACCAATTTTGAGCAGCCGGAGAAGCTCAAGCGGGATGTTAGACAGGTGACTCTGGATTACCTGGCGGCCGGGATTGATCCCGAAAAGGCCACCATTTTTGTGCAGTCGCTGGTGCCGCAGATTGCGGAGCTCACCATTTTTTATTCCATGCTGGTGACGGTGAATCAACTGGAGAAGAATCCCACCATAAAATCGGAAGCTGAGCAGTATGATTATCAGGAAATGACCTATGGTTTTCTGGGTTATCCCGTAAGTCAGGCCGCTGATATCACCTTCTGCCGGGCTCATCTGGTGCCGGTGGGCGAGGATCAGCTGCCCCATATCGAGCAGACCCGGAGGATTGTGCGGAAATTTAATAACCTCTATGGAGAGGTATTTCCGGTACCTGAGGCTAAAATTAGTGATGTTCCCAGGCTGGTGGGGCTGGATGGCAAGTCCAAGATGAGCAAGAGTTTGAACAACGCCATCTATCTGGCTGATGATGAAGAGGCGGTCAGGCAGAAGATTAATAAGGCTGTTACTGACCCGCAGCGGATCAGGAAGGACGATCCCGGGAATCCCGAGGTTTGTACCGTTTATGATTATCATAAGGTCTTTAACCCGGAAGAGGAAGCGGAGATTGCCGAGCAGTGCCGCCAGGGTACCATTGGCTGTGTGGAGTGCAAGGGGATTCTGGCTGAGAGGATTAACAGCTTTCTGGAACCGATGCGGGAAAGAAGGAGTTATTATCAGGAAAGGCCGGAACTGATCAAGGAAATTCTGATCTCTGGGGTTGAAAGGGCCCGGCAGGAGGGGGAGGAGACTCTGAACCGGGTCAGGGAAGTGATGAAGATTGATTATGATGCAGATCAGGACTTTCTGGCTCGCTGATCAGCACTTTCTGCAATTGAGTAGCTGGAGCCAATGATAGAACCGGGAATTAAACTGGAATTGAGGGAAATATAGGTTTTTGCCGGCAAAAATTGAAAAGCACTATTAATATTAAGCAAACCTTCATGCCCCATTGGGCACAACAGGATATGAAAAATTTATCTGTCATTTTACAAGCTAAACTCCCATGCTCCCTTTGGAGCACAACAAGGCAGGAAAATATTAAGGCGTATTTTTAGTTAATAAAATGTTAATATTAATCGAATAATAGATTCATATTTAGCAAATAGAAGATTGATATTGAGAAATAATAGATTGATATTTAGCAAATAGAAAATTGATATTTAGCAAATAGAAGATTAAAGAAAGCGTTATGTAAAGATTAAAAGATTAATATGATGGTTCCGCTGCAAAAAGCCATTTTACTGGCAATTTGTTTGACAGGATGACTGATATGATGGGGATTATAATTTCGAAATTTTGATGATATCGACTTTATGCAGTGCAATCATATGATGGTTTGAGCAAAAGAAAAAGAGGTGAGGTTTTGTGACTGCTAATGTAGGGCAGGTTAAGGACATACATAAGGTTGGGCTGGTTTTTGGGGGCCGGTCGGCGGAGCATGAAGTTTCCCTGATGTCGGCCCGGTCGGTTTTCGCAGAAGTGGATATTCCCGGAATTGACTGGGTGCCGCTGGCCATATCTCAGAGCGGTAAATGGCTGTCTCCCGAAATTTCCAGGAGATTGATAACTACTGAGATTGATCGGATTCCCGAGGAAGAAGAAAACAATTACGGTTCAATTCTGGAAAGTATAAAGAAAAATCTTTCTGAAGAAATAGAACTGATTTTCCCCCTGCTGCACGGTCCCTACGGTGAGGATGGAACCATGCAGGGGTTTTTGCAGACGACAGGGATTCCTTTTGTGGGTTCAAAAACCGCAGCTTCGGCGGTGGCCATGGATAAATCCTTTGCCAAAAGTATCTTTGAGAGGCATAATATCAGGCAGGCAGATTATCTGCTGCTGACAGCTCAGGATATCAAGGATAAGGAGAAGATTGCCGGACTGGAAATGAGAGTGGTGGAAGAACTGGGGCTGCCCTGTTTTATCAAGCCGGCCAGCCTGGGTTCCAGCATTGGGATTTCCAAGGTTAAAGAGATTAAGGATTTGATGCCGGCGGTGCGGATGGCCTTCGAATATGATAATAGAATTCTGCTGGAGGAATTTATTCCGGGGCGAGAAATTGAGTGTTCGGTTCTGGGAACCTGGAAAAACAGTGAGGTTTCAAGGCCCGGTGAGATTATTCCCGAGCATGAGTTTTATGATTATGAGGCCAAATATTTTTCCAGCAGGACCAAATTGATAACACCGGCTGAACTTCCCCGAGAAATCGAAGAAAAAATTAAATCTCTTGCCCGCCGGGCTTTTCGCCTGCTGTACTGTGATGGTCTGGCCCGGGTGGATTTCTTCCTGGATGAAGGAGAAGAAATTTATCTCAATGAGATTAATACCATTCCGGGATTTACCGAAAAGAGTATGTATGCCAGGATGTGGCAGGCTTCCGGACTCGGATACGCTGAACTGGTCAGGAAACTGCTGGAAATTGCTCTGGATTAATAGCTGGATTTATCCAGTCCTGAGCTGCATTTTATTTGGGGACTGCATATTCTGTTTACTGGATTATTCTGTTTAAATGTCTGAATTTTTTCTGAATTATTTTAAGGCCCGAATTATTTTAAAGACTAAATTACTCTATTTTGGGCTGATTAAAGCCATTTAGGTTCTAAATATTATCGATTTAATTTTGCATTATTCTACAAATAAATAGAATTTATATGTTTTAGTTACACAATAATATTTCAGTTTATTTCTTTAACCCACTTTTTTGCTAAAGTGGGTTATTTTTTTTCAAAAAAACAAGGACTTTTTTGCTGGACATAGAATATAATAGTAAGCGAGTGGTGTAAAGTGGTATTTTGTGGAGGACAGGGGGTGGCAATGATATGTTTATGGGAGAATTCACTCATAATATGGATGGTAAGGGGAGAATTATTATGCCGGCCAGCTTTCGGGAAGAACTGGACGGGAGTTTCGTTGTTACCCGGGGCCTGGATAACTGCCTTTTTCTCTATCCCTTGCCGGAGTGGCAAAAGCTGGAAAAGAAGCTGAAAGAGCTGCCCATAACCAGAAAGAATGCCAGAAGTTTTGTCAGGTTTTTCTTTTCTGGAGCTACCGAATGCAACCTGGATAAGCAGGGCCGGATCAGCCTGCCCCAGAATTTGAGAAAATATGCCGACCTGGAAAAGGAAACGGTGATTATCGGGCTGGCCAATAGAATTGAGATCTGGGCCAAAGAAAAATGGGACAGCTTTCTGGAAGATGCTGAAGATTCCTACGAAGATATTGCTGCCACCATGGATGATCTCGGGATTTAATTGATTTTAAAAAATATTTTTGCTAGATTTTAAGTTATAATTCAGGATAGATTGACTTAAGAGCAGGTGGTATGAATGGAAATGCATCAACCGGTACTGCTGGAGGAAGTTATTAAATTGCTGGAGATAGACAGGGACGGGATTTATCTGGACGGTACAATTGGCAGAGGCGGACATGCCCGGGAGATTATTGCAAAACTCAAGCAGGGAGAAGGGTTTCTTATTGGTATAGATAAGGACCGGGAGGCTATCAGGTACTGTCAGGAAAATCTGCCGGTGGAAAGGGTTAAACTCTTTCATGCCAGTTTTGTGGAGACCGGAGAAATACTGGCTCAGCTGGGTATTGATGGAGTGGACGGGATTCTGCTGGATCTGGGAGTATCTTCCCCTCAGCTGGATAAAGCTGAACGCGGTTTCAGCTACCAGGAAGATGCCCCTCTGGACATGAGAATGAACCGGGAACAGGAAATGACAGCAGCAAGAATTGTCAATAACTACCCTCAGTCCGAGCTGACTGAGATACTGCGGAAATATGGTGAGGAAAGGTGGGCCAGCCGCATTGCGGAATTTATTGTAAAACGCAGAGAGCGGGAACCGCTTGACAGTACATATGACCTGGTGGAGGTAATTAAAGCAGCAATTCCAGCAGGTGCCAGAAGATCAGGCGGTCATCCGGCCCGACGCACCTTTCAGGCTCTTAGAATTGAGACCAATAATGAGCTGAAGGAAGTTGAAGAGATGCTGGATATGGGGCCAGGGCTGCTAAATAAGGGGGGAAGATTCTGTGTTATTTCCTTCCACTCTCTGGAGGACAGGCTGGTCAAGCACACCTTCAGGGAAAAGGCAAAAAGCTGTGTCTGCCCCCCGGATTTTCCCATCTGCAGGTGTGATAAGGTAGCAGAGCTTAAAGTTATAACCAGCAGCCCCATCCAGGCAGACCAGGAGGAAAGAGATAGGAATCCCCGGGCCCGAAGTGCCAAACTCCGGGCTGCGGAAAAAATTTGCTAATATTAGAGGCTGAGATCTGGTAACAAAAAATAGATGATGAAAACAAAGAATGGGACCGGACATTTGTCCTAAGTGCAATAAATATAATTATAAGAAAAACAATCTAAGAAAACAAAAAACAATTGAAGAAAACAACTTTAAAAAAGCTAAGTAAAGCACTTAAGAAAAACAATCTAAGAATAAATCATTAAATAATAAATCATTACAAAAAATTAAATCATTACAAATTCAGTCTGAAAGGAGGATTTAAGATGTCTTTAACGAATAGTAATACTGTTAGCTATGATAATTTTTCTGTTAAAAAAGAGAGAGAATCTATCAGTCAGAATAAAAGACTGCTATTCTGTTTTCTGGTGATTTTTCTGGTTTTTATTATTCCGATGGCTCTGGTCATCAGTCAGTCTCTGCGTATTGTTCACCTTAACTATCAGCTGGAAGAGCTGCAGGGAGAACTGAGTCAGATCAGCTCGACAAGTAAAGAGCTGGAAATGCAGGTGGCCAGCATGAGATCCCTTTCCCGGCTGGAACAGGTGGCCCGCAGGGAACTGGGCATGGTGGAACCGAATCAGGTTCAGCGGCTGGCTCTGGTTCCCATTGAAACTGAACCGGGTGTAGAAGAAGCCGGCAGTATCTGGGCTTCTCTCTGGGAAGGATTTAGCAGCAGAGTTCGGGCTGCACCTCTGGATTAGGCAACCGGGATAGGAGTTTGGCTTGAGAGTTTTCAGGCACCGGTTTAAGGAATTAATTTATTCAAGAAGTTGTTTTGAAATTTCAGGCAGGATATACTGTGCAAAGTAATTTTTCAGCAAATGTTTTTGTTGATAGCTCTGCCATGTCCGAGATTATAATTTTAAAATATAGTTAAATTCAACATTTATCAATGTAATCATACAAATGTAATCATACAAATGTAATCATACAAATGAAATCATAAATTAGTTAAATTTAAATTAGTTAAATTTAGTTAAATCTCTTTGATTTTAATAAATTGCAAAACAGGACAT
>PWHA01000242.1 GCA_003554685.1 Halanaerobiaceae bacterium | reverse complement strand
TCTGTCTCCTCAAAATAATCCTGGAAAAACTTTCTAGCAGGTAATAGGTCGGGGTAAATCTGGCCAGCACCGGGAGCATATCTGATATATGATAAATCAGAGCAGGCATTATTACGGGAAAATATACCAGGGTGCCCAGCGAACGGGCAGCAGCCTGGGAATCGGTCTGCAAACCTATGATGACGCCAATAATATTGAAGGTTATCGAGCCGCTTAAAATCAGGAAAAAGCTCTGAAATAAAACTGCCGGACTGAAATAGGCAATATTGCTCAACCAGGCAAAGGCAAATATGATTATTCCGGTCAGCAGGGAAAGCAGAGAGCCCGATATTATCTTGCCGCTTAGAAATAGCGGGGTGGATACCGGAGAAATATGGATAGAGTTAAGGGATCTATTCTCCTTCTCTTCAGCCAGATCCCCGGAAATAATTATTATCCCAATCATCGCTAAAGTAATGGTCAGCCAGATAGGAATAATGTTTGAAGTTGCTGAAATCTCCTGCTGATTTATAATGGTTAATTTATAAGGACTGATGTAGTTCAAATGGTCCTGGACTGCCTTTTCCAGATAGCGTTCAATAAGCAGTATTTCAGTGGGATTTCCCAGATTTAGATGGACGGTGAAGTTATCGCCCTCAATAAACAGGACCCCATCCAGATTTTCTTCCAGATCCCTAAAAGCTTCAGCTGAATCCTGATAGCGCTGCCAGTTTAGAGAAATGTCATTTTCCACTGCTGGCTTGAATTCCTGCTGACTCTCTTCCAGAACATATCCAACTTCAAAGTAATCTTCCCGGGCAGCATCAGCGATAACCACAAAAAACAGCGCAGCCAGCACCGGCAGGAGGATTACTATCATAATCGTTTTATTTCGGAAAAAGTGGAGAAAATCTTTTTTGATAATGTTCAGCAAAATGTTAATATGCCTCATCGAATCACCAGTTTCTCTTGATACTTGTTCCGGAGTCCGCTTAAATTTTTTCCTGAGCTTACGAAAAATTATTCCAGATTTTGCGCAAAAATTATTCCTGAACATGACCAAGCTTTTTCCTGAGTTTGCGTAAAATCATTCCTAAGCTTGCACGAAAATTATTCCAGAGCTTGCTTAAAAAAATTAAGGAGAAAGGAAATAATTAATCTATTTCCTTCCTCCTGTATAACAGAGAGTTTTAAGGAGTAGTTCTGATGAGAAAATAATAAATCAGCCAGATAACAACGGCAGCGCCAATCACTTCCAACATTAATTGCCACCCCTTTCTCCTTTAAATGGTAGTTTTGAAGCCTGGTTTTAGTCATCAAAACATAAAAGGAGGCATTTAGCAAACCTGTACTGAATCTATTGTTTTAATTGTGAAGTAAGTATATCATATAATTCCATTTTAATAAAGAAAATAATTTACAAAATACTCCAAGATAGTGAGGTTGCAACAATTTCAGCATTTTAAAATAAATTTTAGATTGCTATTTTTCTAGAATCGGCATAATTTCTAAGTGAAATTTAAAGCTAGCTAGGTTAAATTCATACTTTTCCTGGATTTCCGGTCCGCAGCTAGTAGAACCAAGGCCCTGCTGACCGATTATTATATCCAGAAAAACCTGATCTCGCTCCGGCAGTTCATAGTCATGGCGGGCTTTTTCCAGATCTTCTTTGCTGTAGTTATGGGCGGTAAAGGCAAAATGTTTGGAGGCAGATAGTTTAAGTCCTCTCCCTCTTTTGTCATGAAGACTAAGCCAGCGCACCTCCGAACGGCAGCCGTTATCTTGAGGATAGACATAGGGAACATGGAAGTCCTTTACCCTTCTCTGATATACATCGACCGCCGCTGCAGTTTTGCTGTCGGGATAGGAAGGTCCGGGGCCCAGTCCGGACCAAACAGCCTGCTTTAGAGAACCGGGGTGCAGAAACTCCAGACTCAATCGGGGAACATTATAATCTTCCCCTCTGGCGAAGCAGCCCGAGATTGTCAGCAGAAAGCTGCCGTCATTCTGCAGCAGGAGCTCCTGCTGCCAGTCCAGACGGAGCTCGCTGCCGGGAGGTGCCAGAATGCCTTCAGTCTCAAGCATTACCTCATGCTGTTTCTCCCTGACTGATAAATCATCCAGACGAAGCTGAAGATCATTCAGCCCCAGTTCCTGCCATTCTTCCCGATAATTTCTGGTAATTGAAGTGCTGTTATTATCGATCGGTGCCCGCCAGAGGCTGAGGCGGGGACCGGATTCCAGCAGTTTAACTCCCTGATAGCTGTAGCTGGATATGCTTCCGGTCTTCCGGGAAATTTCAAGGACAAAATCTAAATTTTTCAGCAGCAGTTTTTCCTGGCCTATCTCCTGGCTGATTTCAGGAAAACTGCTCTGGCTCTTAGATGGCCGCCCGGCCATGGTTTTAGTCGACTCTAACGGCTCAGAATCAAGCGGCCCGCCTGCTGCAGTACATGCAGAGGTAGAAGCTCGGGCAGCTGCTGCTTCTGCTGCTGTATCTACTGTTGACTCTGCAAGCAGGAACTGCTGCCTTCCTATCTCATGTCCGGCTTCAGCCCAGCTAGTATTTTCTGCCAGAAGAAAACTGATATTAAGCCAGTATTCCCTGTCTTTCCGGCAGCTTGTAAGATCAAACATTTCGGGATAGGCTAACTTTAATTTTTGCTTATCTGCAGCCAGATTTACGCTCTGCTTACCGCTGTGCAGTAATCTGCCCTCCCTTTTCAGCTCCCAGACCAGGCTTATTTGATAGTCAGGTGAAAAGTCATAACCATTTTCCAGAATAAACTCCCCGCTGGAAAGATCGCGGGCTGCTAATTTCAGGGGATTA
>PWHA01000066.1 GCA_003554685.1 Halanaerobiaceae bacterium | reverse complement strand
AGACGAAATTCATTTTTCAAGTAGATTTTTAAAACCACAAAACTCAGGGAGGTTAAATAATGTTAAATAAAAAATTCTTACCCGTATTTGCTCTTGTTATTGCCTGCTTTTTAATTCTGGGCACAGCTAATATCAGTGCTCAGGATTCATTCACCTATTGGTCTATGTGGGAAGAAGGAGAACCCCAGCAGCAGGTTCTGGCAAATGCGATCCAGGATTTTGAAGAGGAATATGGTGTGGAAGTTGACGTAAGGTGGACCGGCAGAGATGTTATTACAGCTTTAAGACCAAGATTTTTAGCCGGAGAAAACATTGATATGACCGATCAATCCGGAGAAGAGCTCTATGGCGGTCTGGTTGCTCATGATGTTGCTCAGCCGCTAAATGATGTTTTGGAAATGCAGGTTCCCGGTGAAGAGAATACAGTTGAAGATATTCTCAATGAGGAATCCTATGAGCTTTATTATACAGAAGACGGAAACCTCTATATGATCCCCTACAATTTTATCTCTTCAGCCTTCTGGTATAACAAGACCTTATTTGCTGAGCTCGGTATAGAGGCTCCTGTAACCTGGGATGAATTTCTGGAGATGGGAGATATATTAAAGGAAAATAATATTGAACCGGTAGCCTTTGGCCTGCAGACTGGTGTCTATCAGGATTATTTCCCCTATCTGGCTGCTATGAGAATTCTTGGCACAAATAAATTAAATGAAGCTGCTGCCGATGAAACTGGCGAGAAATTTCAGGATCCTCGCTGGGTAAGGGTTGGAGAAATAATTCGTGACTTTACTCCGGAAGGCGAAGATCTGCTGATGCAGGGCTATGAGTCTGCTGAGTTTCCATCCCCTCAGATGGATCTGGCCATGGGAATAACGGGAACCTTCTATGCCGGTTCCTGGATCCCGGTCGAACTTTCTGATGCCGTAGATCCCGACTGGGAATGGGGTTCCTTCCAGTTCCCGACCTTCGAAGATGGAGATGGTGAGCAGACAGCGGTTGAAAGTTATCCGATTGGGTTCAGCATCTTGGATAATGCAGACAATGCTGATCTGGCCAAGGAATTTATTGCCTTCTTCTTGAGAGAAGAGTATGCTAATGAATGGGTTGAAGTTTCCAGAAACATGACCCCGAGAGTAGGCGTTGAACCACCGGAAGAGCTTTCAGAGGTTGCTGAAGCTTTAGAGAATGCCGAAGATTCTTTCCGGTTATGGGATGGTGTCCAGGCGGATTATCCCTCCTGGTATGACCAGGTATACCAGCCTCTAACCCGGGCCATTTATCAAAATGAAATCACTCCTGAAGAATATGCTGAGAGTTTAAGCCAGCAGACTAAGGAATTCTGGGAGTAAAGATAACTGGAAAAGACCAAATCTGCTAATTAAAAACTCAGGGATGGCCTGCCCTTTACGGCAGGCCATCCAATTCCTGATAGATATACTATCTGGTTAAGGAGGGAAGTAATTTGCAACAAAATGGTGAAATCTATAAAAGCAGATATAGAAATTTTATCCTGATTTCAATAATTCCTGCTATGATTCTTTATATAATATTTATGATTTATCCGATTGCTGAAACACTTTATTACAGCCTTTTTCACTGGGCTGGTTTCAGCCCGGACATGGATTATGTTGGAGTCAGTAACTACCTGGAGCTGACTGGAGATTCACTTTTTATCACCACTGTGATCACTTCTTTAAAGTATGTTTTCCTGGGTGGATTTATTATCCTGGGGATCACGCTGCTCTTCACCTATGCCATCAATAATTTTAAGTCGGAAAGGTTAAAATCTGCAGTTCAGATGATTCTCTTTGTCCCTAACACAATTTCCCCGGTGGCCCTGGCTCTATTGTGGGGTTTTATCTTAAACACCAGATGGGGTTTGTTAAATACCACCCTATCAACAATCGGACTTGAAACTTTGACCAGGGGCTGGATGGGTGATGACTATATATTTGCCGCTGCCCTGTCACTGCTGGTCTGGATTCATGTTGGCTTTTTTATTGTAATTTTTGTGGCTGCCACGGATAGGATTCCGAACAGTCTTTATGAATCTGCTGAACTGGATGGAGCTTCCAGCCTGGACAAGTTTACCAAGATTACTTTTCCTTTAGTTAAAGATATTATCGAGGTTTGTATGGTTCTCTGGACAATTTTTTCCTTTAAGATTTTTGGTTATATCCATGTCTTTGGAGCAGGTACAGCAGCAAGTCAGGCACATGTGGGCATAAGAAACATCTCAGTCCAGCTGTATTTGACTGCCTTTGGAAGAAGGACTGCGATCAACAGAGTGGGATATGCCTCTGCCATGGCTATTGTTCTTTTAATTTTACTGGCTATCCTGGTTTATGCTATAAAGAAAATCATGGCTGTAGAGCCGGTTGAATATTAAGGAGGTGCAGCATTGAAATTTTCTCTAAGCGAACTACCGAGATATATTATTAACTTCTTTCTTTTTCTCTGGGTGCTCTTTACCATTACCATGTTTGGCTGGCTAATTTTAACTTCGTTTAAATCTACCCGAGAGATATATCAGGGAGTTTTTGCCTTCCCTAATGAATTTCTGATTGATAACTATATCAGAGTGTTAACAGACTTTGCCATGCTGAGGTATATGTTTAACAGTTTGGTGGCTGTACTAACCGCCACTGTGGTGGTTCTGATTATTGCTACTCCCGTTGCCTATGTTCTGGGGAAGCTGAAGTTTTTTGGTCAGGGCCCCGTTTCTTTTAGCATTATTATCGGGCTGGGCATACCTCTGCAGGCAATATTTATTCCTTTATATTTGATGATGGCTAGAGCCGGTTTT
>PWHA01000251.1 GCA_003554685.1 Halanaerobiaceae bacterium | reverse complement strand
TTGGTTTAGGAGCTCCTGAATTAATTATCATTCTGGTTATAGTTCTGGTAATTTTTGGTCCAAGTAAATTACCAGAAATTGGTCAGGCTATTGGATCCGGAATTAAGGAATTAAAAAAAGCTACTAAAGAAGTTGAAGATTCGGTTTCATTAGAAGATTAGAAGACAGAAAACATAAAAACATATAGTTGCTTTTAAATTAATTGGCTTCACTCTTATCTGGTTTGGGTTTAATCCTGCTATTAGTTCCAGGATTTAAGGGGTGAAGCCTTAATTTATTCATACATAAGATTACCATTATAGATTGCTATTATTTCATAAACACGGAATTACTGTAAACAACTTTTATTTTAGATTTACCGGTTATTTGCAGGTGATTAAGAAACCAGTTGATCAACGTAATAAGCCATAAAAAGTTTCATATTTTTCAAGTCAATCCTGATAGCTTTTCCCAGCAGTTATTCATTATTCCCGCCGGCAGCCGGACCCTTTTCCTGCCTGGTAAACTGCTTCCGGCTTGGGATGGGAAGTGGCAGCATTGTCAAGATAAATAGCCATGGTTAACACCTCTTCTTTTTAAGCAAAAGCTGGAAAAGCCCGGATAATCTTTACTGCTTATCCGGGCTCTTTAAGTTATTTCCAGCTTTACTCCTGCTCCAGTTTTTCATTAACTTCAGCAGCTCTACTGCAGCAGCTCCTTAATTTTATCGCGGGAAGGTACCTCTCCGGAAACAACAACCTCACCATCAATTATCACAGCCGGGGTTAAAGCAATGCCTCTCTCCATTACCTCATTCATATCGGTAATGTGATTCAATTCTGCTTCAATCCCCAGCTCTTCAATGATCTCCTCGAATCTTTTAGCCGTGGTCTCGCAATTTTTACAGCCCGGACCAAGAACTTCAATTTTCATCAAAACTCACCTCCTGTGATTTTTTATTTTCTTTTCACTCATTTTTTCCATATCTTGCTCAGGGTATTCTTCTCTCATTCAGGATGTTCTTAGCTAAGGATTGCAAAAAACAAACTATATTTGCAAAATTTTAGCAGTTTGCTGCCAGCAGCCTAATCATCAGAGAACCAGATTACCGTAAATCATTCCGCTGATTGTTGCCATTATTACAACCAGTACAATGAATACAGCTGTCCTTTTAGTGCCAAGAACCCGATGAATAACCAGCATGTTGGGCAGGCTTAAAGCCGGACCGGCCAGCAAGAGTGCCAGAGCGGGACCATTGCCCATTCCCAGGCCCAGGAGGCCTTCGAGTATGGGAATTTCGGTCAGGGTAGCAAAGTACATGAAGGCTCCCAGCACGGAAGCAAGCAGATTGGCAGAAAGGGAATTGCCGCCAACCAGATTGGCCACCAGGCTTTCGGGAATCAGGCCTGCTTCTGTTCCGGGACGGCCCATGAGAAAACCGGCAATCAGAACTCCGGCAAAAAGCAGCGGGGTTATCATCTCGGTAAACTCCCAGGTGGAATCGAGCCATTCGGAAATTTCCTCCCGGTCAAACCATTTAATCAGCATAACAGCCAGGACTAACAGCAAAGCAATTGCCACCGGCCAGCGAATCTGATAGATAGTATACCAGAGACCTTCAGCCTGTTCTGGCTCTGCCCAGGCCAGAAAGATTAATATCAAAACCAGGGTTGCGAAATAAAAGATATTCTGCAGGCCCGAACGATTCTCTTCTCCAGCATCTGGGGCCACCTGCATGGCTCTATCCTGGCGGGCCTGATCCTCTTCTTTGAATACAGTTGCCATTATTACTCCAATGATAAAGGCAAATCCTACCGCGCCCACAACTCTGGCCAGACCAAGCTGCCAGCCCAGAACCCGGGCAGTTAGGATTATAGCAAGGATGTTAATTGCTGGTCCGGAATATAAGAAAGCGGTTGCCGGACCGATGCCGGCGCCGGTCTTGTAGATGCTGGCAAAAAGGGGCAGCACCGTGCAGGAACAGACTGCCAGAATGGCTCCGGATACGGAAGCTACTGAATAGGCTATCCATTTTTTAGCTTCCTTGCCAAAGTATTTAATTATGGCATTTTTGGAAAGAAAGCTGGCTATGGCGCCTGCAACAAAAAAAGCCGGGATCAGGCAGAAGAGCACATGTTCGCGGGCATAGTACTGCACCATGTGAAAGGCTTCCAAAATCGATTCCTGAATCAGACCGCTTTCAAAGGGAATAAAGTAGACTGCTACAAAAGCAATAATAAATAACAGTATTTTGTTAAATCTGGACATTATTTCACCTCCCGGCTTTTAACTCTAACCTTATTAAATGGCAGTTTATACCATCAGACAGGTTCTTTCATAGATCTTGTGATATTACCGTTTTTTCCTATTGTCATTAACCCTCCAGGAGATCCAGCTCTGATCTGCTGCGCTTAAGTTTCTCCCGAAGGATATCATCCAGGCAGTTAAAGATGCCTGCCAGGCAGGGAGTCCTCAGTTGATAGTAACTATTAAGGCCCTCTTTTCGCCTGGCCAGAATGCCGGCATCCTTTAAAATACCCAGATGCTTGGAGATGCTGGACTGGCTGGCAGCCACCATCTCCGTTATCTCCTGAACACATAACTCCTCCTCTCCGTGCAGGATGTCTATTATTTCCAGCCTGATGGGATGAGCTATTGCCCGGGCGACCTCTGCTCTGGCCCGATACAATTTTTCGTTAATTATAATCACCACCCCTGAATTTTTCGAAAAAGTTCGGTATTCATGATTCCTGTTAATCCCGATTTCTTGCTGATTCTAATCCTGGCAAAATAACAGTCAGGAAATTCTCACTTCTCACATTTACACCTTTAAGATAT
>PWHA01000169.1 GCA_003554685.1 Halanaerobiaceae bacterium | reverse complement strand
GGAGGTGGCTATTGACATAACAACACCAAGAATGACAATTGCTATGAGCATTTCTATCACAGTCAAACCTCGTTTTGTTTTTATTGAATCGTTAATTATTTTCATGTTAATCAACCGCCAGCAGAGAAATTAATTTGTGTGTCCATTTATTGCCTCTTTCATCCCAAATAATTGTAACCTTAACCTTATAAAGACTTTCATTATCATCAAAACCTTTAATTAGCTCAATCTGACTAACATTTTCACCATTATCACTATTATCTGGTTCACCATTATCACTATTATCTGGAATACCTCGCTTTATACCAGAAAAAAGCAAATCACTATCTAGTTCCCCATTTTGCACATCAATTAATTTGTTTTCATCTTCATCAATATATACAATTTTATCAATATACTCCTTTTCATCATTATCCCAAACAATGTTTTCTAAATTGTTTCCTTCACCAAGAAATTCAATAATTCCACTGGCCAGGTTGGAAGCTTTCAAACGCTGTTCAACTTCTATTTCACTCTGTAATCCCGTTGTCATGGCACGTGTAAAGCCTGCAACCAGAATCAAAACCAATCCCAGAGCCAAAATTGTTTCTAATAAAGTCAGTCCCCGCTGCTCTTTTAAATACTTCATCTTGAAAACCTCCAGAGTAAATCAAAGAATCAAACTAAGATATATATTCAGAATCCAGCTGCCTGTAAGCCAAATTATCACTGAAGCCAGACCTAAAAAAGGCCCAAAGGGTAGCCGGCTTTTAAGTTTCAAACTGCCGGAAATAATTCCTGGCAAACTTGTCAGCAAACCCAAAATTGCACCTAAAAAAATTGCCACCAGCACCTGGATCGGCCCAACAAAACTGCCTACCATCATCATCAGCTTGATGTCTCCGCCACCCAGGCCACCTTTACTTATCACAGCAATTATCAGCAATAAACCGCCTCCGGCCAGCACTCCAGCAACAGCTTCCAGAGGTGAAAATTCCGGTCTGATGAAACTGATTAATAACCCAGCTGCGAGACCGGTCAGAGTTAATCTATCCGGGAGAATTTGATGTTGAATATCGATCATGGCTAGCGCAATGAGTAACGAACTTAAAAGCAACCCTGCAATTAAATTAACTGCACTGGAAAAAACCAAAGAATTTATTAAAAATAAGAAAGCTGTTAAAAGTTCAACCAGCGGGTACTTTAGCGATATACTGGCGCCACATTCCCGGCATCTCCCCCGTAATATTATATAGCTTATAACCGGAATTAATTCCAGTGCTGACAGCTGATGCCCGCACTCCGGACAGTGGGAAGCAGGAAAAACAATTGACTCTTCCCGGGGCAGGCGATATATTACCACATTTAAAAAACTACCTATGATAAGGCCTATAAGTCCGAAAATAAAATTTATCAGCATGATTTTGTTATCCATTCCAATTCAGGTTCAATTCTCTTTCAAATTCTATTTTTAATCTTTAATTAAAATTTATTCCATATTTCATTATATCATATATTTCACTATAATTATAGTAAAATTTCTTACTAAATATGAAAAAAGAGGAAACTTAATCCCCTAAAAAATGGCTATTCATCTCATCTTTAAGACTTTTTTGTGAGAGATTATAAGATACTCATTCTCTTATTTTCCAAAATTAAATTTTATGCTTAAGATAAGATCCCCGCTTTATCTGTCATATCACTGGTCTCCTTCAGTAACTATTGAATTGTATTCCACATTTAATTTACCACCGGAAACCAGAGTGGCTTCAGTTATAATTTCCTTGTAGATATCAGGGTCTTCAAGGTCTTACTGAGAGGGTTATTCCTTATTTTGATTTCTATAAATTTCAATTCTCGTTAGCAGGTTTCTCATATTGTTTGTCGTTACATAAAGGTCAGCAGTTTCGGACAAATCAGCAACATTAATTATAACTATTGCAGCCACAATGCTGAAAATAAGCGGCATTTCTAAAAGTTCATGAAAGATGCAGCCTTTCCTGTTTTCAAAATAACGGCAACCCTTATCATATATTTTGTACCGCTTTAATTAATCACAACAGCAAAATTAAGAAAGATATTTTGATAATTTTGATAATTATGAGAGTAAAAATCTGAGCATAATAAATTACAGCTGGAGTCACAAAAAACAGGAAATTTATTCTAATAAATTTTTTTTACCGCCGGCTGTATTTAACCCGCAGGTTCATGCTGATTCCGATACCAAGCAAAATCCAAAAAACAGGAGCAACAGAAATCACACTGTCATTAAAAAACCCGGTAGCCAGATAGGCTGCTACGGCTGCCATCACGGCAACACCCAGCTTGCTCTGCCAGTCAGTAAAATCAGTCTTCCAGTAAAGCCTGAGTCCCTGAATAAGATAGGCTCCCCAGAGTACTATTAATGCCAGAAGCGAAACCAGGCCGGTGTTAATAGCCGTCTGCAGGTAGAGATTATGAGGTTTATCGACCATTGTTTGAGGACTGCTTAAGAATTTTAATTTACCCACCACATCTTCCTGGGGAAAGTAAAAAGCATAGGTGTCAGGACCATGTCCTAAAAAGAGGGTCTCCTGCAAAAGCGGCAGGGACCGGGACCAGATATAACCACGGGAGGAACCCAGGCGCTCGTAGCCTTCAAACCCCCAGGAATCAACATCCTGAATCTGATAAAAATTATTGCGCATACCGAGCATGAAAAACTGCCCATCCTGGTATTTGAAACTGGCCCTGTAACTATCATATTCCCAGGTAATCAAATCTCTTTCATCTTCTTCCTGCCAGAATAACAGTCTATCTCCCTCAGCTAGTTTTATGCTGTGCTCCTGATAACCATCATCAGTCAAT
>PWHA01000293.1 GCA_003554685.1 Halanaerobiaceae bacterium | reverse complement strand
TCTGGGAATTCATTTAGACACCTTTCATATGAATATTGAAGAAGACAGCTTCTCAGAAGCTATCAAAACTTCAGGTGACAAACTTACTCACTTTCATATAGGAGAGAACAATCGAATGCCTCCCGGAGAAGGGAATTTAATACCCTGGCAGGAGACTTTTACCGCACTGAGCGCCATTGATTATCAGGGCCCTGTAGTGATGGAGCCCTTTATGATGGCTGGTGGTGACGTGGCTCAGGATATCATGCTCTGGAGAGAGATGAATATCGAGAACCTGGATGAGCGGGCCCGCAGATCAAGGAAGTTTATTCAGGGTCTAATAGAAAACAGCTGATAATTTTTAGCGGAAATTTGCAGCAAAATCGCAGTTAAATTACAGCTAAATTACTGCTAAAATGCAGCTGAATTGCAGCTATAAATCAAATTTTCCTGAGGGTGGGGTTGAGAATGCCCAGAGTAATAACGGTAGGAGAGATTTTAGTAGAGATAATGGCCAATGATATTGATCAGAGTTTTCTCAAACCAGGACAGCTAACCGGCCCTTATGCCAGCGGCGCTCCTGCAATATTTATTGATCAGGTTGCTCGTCTGCAGGGTGATTGTGGAATAGTGGCCAGCATTGGTGATGATGATTTTGGAGTTATGAACTACGAACGCTTAAAGGAAGATGGGGTTGATGTTTCTCAAATAGTCACCAGGGAAAATTACACAACAGGCACTGCTTTTGTGACATATTATTCAGATGGCAGCAGAGAATTTATCTACCATTTCACCCATTCTGCAGCAGGGCAGTTGAGTCCTGATGATATTGACTATAACTATATCTCCAGTGCCAGCTATCTTCATATTATGGGATGCTCTTTATCAACCAGCCAGAGTATGCGGACAGCAATCAGTAAAGCGGTGAAAATAGCAGAGGAAGAAGGATTAAAGATCAGTTTTGATCCCAATCTAAGACCGGAACTGCTTGATGTCAAAGAGGTTCGGGAAATTTTTTCTGATATACTTTATCGAGCGGATATAATACTAAGCGGGCGAGAGGAGCTTACAGCTTTAATGCCGGGCTCGGAAAAGCAGAATATTAATAAGCTGATTGATTCTGGCGTTGAAACAATAGTCTTAAAATCTGCAGCCCAGGATGTAAAAGTGTACGAAAATGATAGTTTCTGGAGCTATAAACCTCCGCAGGTTGAAGAGGTTGATCCTACCGGGGCAGGCGACTGTTTTGATGGAGCCTTTATTGCCGCCCTGGCTGAGGGTTATGGGACAAAAGAAGCTGTAGCCCGGGGGGCAGCTGCTGGAGCAATCAGTGTTATGAAAAAGGGTCCAATGGAAGGTGCAGCTTATCAGCATGAGATTGACAGGTATATAGATACTGGAGATTGAGTATTATATTGAGCATAATATTGAGTATTATAATGATTTAGGAAATTGATAAGCTTACTGATCCAGCTAATTAAAAGATATATTTTTCCGGGAACTAAAAAGTAAATTGATATAAGAAAGTATTTTTTACATTTTATCTGTGGAACTCCTGCAGTTTCGTTGCAGATTAATTGCAGGTTCATTTACAGGTTCATCTGCTGAAATTTCTGCTGGAAAAGGGGGGAGCTTTTCTTGTATTTAATAGGAGTAGATATTGGAACTGAAAGCGGGCGGGCAGTATTATTTGACCGGAAGGGTCGGGTTTTATCTTCTTCCTCAAAAGAATATCCAGTTTACTATCCCGACAAGGGTCAGGCTGAACAGGATCCTGAGGACTGGTGGGAGGCTACTGTTTGCAATCTAAAGGAGGTTATTAAAAAGGCGGATATCGACCCTGAAAATATCAGTGCTATTGGAGTCTGCGGTCAGATGCATGCGGCAGTTCCGATTTCCCACCAGGATGGCCTTTTATTTAACAGGGTACCTATCTGGTGTGATAAAAGAAGCAGAACAGAAGATTTAGAGGGCAGAGATCTGCACAAAATAACTTCAAATATGGTTAATCCCACCTGGACAGGGTTTAAAATAAGATGGTTTAAAGAAAACTTTCCCGAGCTTTATCAAAAAACTGATAAGTTTTTAGCCTGCAAAGATTATATTAACTATAAGTTAACGAGAGAAGTCTACACAGACTACTCAGATGCTTCCGGAGCATATCTGCTGGATGTCAACACCGGCAGCTGGTCTGAGGAAATAGCAGAACTGCTGGCTGTTGACTTAAAAAAGCTTCCGGAGATTAGAAACAGCAATTTTGTTATTGGAACTGTTCAAAAAGAAATGCTCGCCGAGCTGGGACTTGATCAAAGCAATAAGATTAAAGTTGTCTGTGGGGGAGGAGATATGATGTGCCTTCTCCTGGGGGCAGGCATGGTGGAGGAGGGGGTCAGCTGTGATGTGACCGGGACGGCTGCAGATGTTTCCTGCTGCTGCCGGGAACCCCTGATGGATACCAGAATAATGAATCTCCATCATGTAGTTGGGGATTACTGGGTTCCCTACGGCATTCTGGATAGCGGGGGAGGCAGCCTGCAGTGGTTTAAGAATAATTTCGGCAGATATGAAGCAGAAGAAGCCGCTGAGAAGAATATTTCGGCATATGATATATTCAGCAAAAAAGCCGCTGAAGTCCCAGCAGGCAGCAATGGTTTGATATTTTTGCCCTACCTGATGGGAGAACGCACTCTGGGGAGCGTTGATTCTCGAGGTGTATTTTTTGGCCTGGACAGCACCCACAGCAAAAAACACTTAATCAGAGCAATAATGGAAGGTGTAACCTTTGATCTCAGGCAGAGCCTGGATATCATAAAAAGCCAGGAAAATATTACTGAAATGAGAGCAATTG
>PWHA01000003.1 GCA_003554685.1 Halanaerobiaceae bacterium | reverse complement strand
GGCCAAAGCCAATATGCTGACCCGGGTGGAGGCCTTTCTGGACCTGATAAAACAGAAGAAAGAGGAGGAAATAGCATGAAGGATCTTTATATCGGTGTTGATATTGGCTCGGTTAGTATCAACATCGTGGGCCTTGATGACAGTAAAGATATGCAGTTTAAATTATACAAGCGCAATCCCGGTTCTCCGGTTGAGGTGGTTAAGGAAGGGCTTGCCAGCCTCAACAAAAAGCTGAAGGACCGCTTTAAAATTGCCGGAGTGGGAGTTACCGGCAGCGGGAGGCAGCTGATTGGCTATATTCTGGGCGCTGATATCGTCAAAAATGAGATTACCGCCCATGCCACTGCCACCATCGAGCAGGTTCCTGATGTCAGCACCATCTTTGAGATTGGCGGCCAGGACTCTAAATTAATTATCATTAATAATGAGATTGTTACGGATTTTGCCATGAATACCGTCTGTGCTGCCGGTACCGGATCATTTCTGGATCATCAGGCCGAGCGGCTGGGGGTAGAGATCGAGGAATTTGGCGATCTGGCCCTGCAGGCCACCAAGGATGTCAGAATTGCGGGACGCTGTACGGTTTTTGCCGAATCGGACATGATCTCCAAGCAGCAGTATGGTTTTACCAAACCTGAAATAATTAACGGATTATGTGAGGCTCTGGTGAGGAATTATTTTAATAACCTGGTCCGGGGTAAAGAACTTCATCCCCGTTTTGTTTTCCAGGGTGGGGTGGCAGCCAATGCCGGGATTAAAGCCGCTATTGAGAAGGAGATAAAAGATCAGGTAATCATTCCGGAAAATCATGATGTCATGGGAGCTATAGGTATTGCTCTCCTGGCCAGGGAAGAGATGAGGCAGAAGGATGAACCCAGCAGCTTTAAAGGTTTTTCCATCACCCATGATAATTTCGAAACTTCCAGCTTTATCTGCGAGGATTGTGCCAATGAATGTGAGGTTATTAGAATACAGGCCAACGGCAAAACCATTGCCATGACCGGCGACCGCTGCGGTAAATGGGCCAGCGACCCCCGGGATATTGATGTTAAGGATGAAACCTCAGCCTGAAAATAGCTGACTGGATTTCATACTGCAAGATTTTATTCTGCTAAATTTTAATCTGTTATAACTTAATTTATCTGCCTGCTGCTCCTTTCAGGCAGTTTATATTTGTAAGCAGTTAATCCCCCTCTAACGGGGGTTTTTTCTTTGGGGTTATGCTGCTGATGTGATTATGCTGCTTTATGCTGTTTAATAAGCTGTTTAATAAACTGTTTAATAAAAAAGCTAAATTTAAATAGTCAGGAAGAATGGCTGCTTTTAGATGCCAGTTTACCTTCCTCTAATTCTGCTAGGGCCAGCTGGTCCTTGTACTGCAGCTGATATAGGTCATGATAGATGCCGCCCCGTGCTAACAGCTCCTGGTGGTCGCCCATTTCCCGGATTTTACCCTTATGCATGACAACTATTCGGTCGGCATGCTGAATGGTGGAAAGCCGGTGGGCGATTACAATGGTGGTGCGGTTTTCGGTCAGTTTGTAAAGAGCATCCTGGATTAAGAGCTCGGTTTCGGTATCTATATTGGAGGTTGCCTCATCCAGCACCAGGATATCGGGGTCGTAGGCCAGGGTGCGGGCAAAGGCAATCAGTTGCTTCTCTCCGGCAGAAAAGGTAGAGCCTCGCTCCTGAACTTCATGTTCATAACCGTTTTTAAGCCGGGAGATGAAGCCGTGGGCGTTGACATATTTAGCGGCCTGCCTGATTTCCTCCCGGGAGATATCGTCCCGATGCAGGCTTATATTATCAGCCACCGTACCGGTGAAAAGAAATACCTCCTGGAGGACAACTCCAATATGCTTCCGCAGTTCCCGGCGCTTAAATTTCTTGATATTATTCCCGTCAACTGTTATTTCTCCCCGCTGCACATCATAAAAGCGGCTCAAAAGCTTGATCATTGAGGATTTTCCGGCACCGGTGGCCCCCACCAGGGCAACGGTTTCGCCCGGTTCAATATCCAGCTTAATGTCCCTGAGGACCCATTCATCATCGTCATAGCTGAACCAGACATTTTTAAATTTTACCCGCCCCCTAATTTCCCGGGGAACTCTAACAGATTCCGGGGGATTTTCTATTTCTTCTTCGGTATCAAGAATGGTAAAGATTCTTTCGGCCGAAGCCATGGCAGATTGCAGGGTGTTATATTTTTCTGTCAGATCGTTGATAGGCTGGAAAAACCGCCGGATATAGTCGGTAAAGGCATAGAGCACCCCGAATGTTAAAGTGGACTGCAGCACCCGTCCTCCTCCATACCAGATCAGGATTGCCAGGGCCAGAGAATAAAGGAGATCCATGGAAGGCCGGAAAATAGCATAGACCAGAATGTGACGCATGGTGGCATCATAATAGCTTTTATTAATATCCATAAAAGCCTGAAGTTTGCGCTTCTGCTGATTAAAGATCTGAATAATCTCTATTCCGGAAATATTTTCTGAGATGGTAGCATTGATTTTTGCCAGCCTGACCCGGACCTTTCGATAGGCTTCCCGGGCATAATAACGAAAGATGATTGAAACCACCAAAACCATCGGCATTATGGCAAAGGTGACCAGGGTCAGCTGAACATTCATAGCCAGCATGATAATGACAATTCCAGAGAGCATAAAAATATCTTTAAAGAGGGTGACAATAACCTGGGAATACATATCATTTAAAGTTTCGGTGTCATTGGTAACCCGGGTAACCAGCCGGCCCACAGGATTTTTATCAAAATAGGAAAGTGACATATCCTGGAGATGAGAAAAAATCTCCTGGCGCATGTTGTAAATAATCTGCT
>PWHA01000350.1 GCA_003554685.1 Halanaerobiaceae bacterium | reverse complement strand
CCTGAGCCAGGATCAAACTCTCCTTCAAATCTTTAAATCTTAAACGCTAACGCTTTGTTTCTCCGCCTGCTTTCCTAAAACTTCTAACTATCCACTTTTCAAGGTTCTTCTGGGGCTTGAAATGACCGCATCAAAGCTGCTTTTATTGGTTGACTTAAAAACAAGCAAATTCTTTGGTGCGACTCATTTATCATATCACTATCAGGTTGGTCTGTCAAGTGAAAAAACAGGGTTTTTGCTAATGATTTTTGCAAATTTATTTGCTGGATTCATTGTTGCTTTTCTAAGCTAACTTTCTTGTAAATGTTCTTTTGATGTTAATTATTATTGGCAATGAATTTTAGGTTAACCTTTCGGGAGCGGGGTCCGTCAAATTCGCAGAAGAAAATACCCTGCCAGGTGCCAAGGACGGGACTGCCGTTTTCGACAGGCAAAAGCTGATTGCAGCCTATCAGGGAACTTTTGATGTGGGCTGGTGAATTGCCCTCGAGATGCTGATAATCGCCTTCGAAGGGGATGATTTTATTGAGCTGGCTGACAATGTCACGGGCGACAGAGCTATCGGCGCTTTCATTTATGGTGACTGCGGCGGTGGTATGAGGGACCATTATCAGTAAAAGGCCGTCCTGCCAGTCCCGGGAGCTTAGATGGCGGGTTATTTCCTGTGTGATGTCGATGAACTGACACTTTTCGCTGGTTTTTACTTTGAATTGAATCATGGATTAATACTCCTTTTTTCTGATTTATTGCAATTAAATTTCCGTGAGCCGCTGTTAGGCTGTTAATATGTTCTTGTTTGGCTGTTTCATTATTATATAATTGTTATTTGTCTGCTTTGCAAATTGAATTTCTTACGAGTGAAATTAACCTTTAAAAATTTTCAACAAGATTCATGTTTAGATCTGGTTTATATTGTTTATTTTATTGTATTGATTTATTCAGGTGGTTTATCAGCTGGCCGATGTTGCAGGCCGTCAAGGTTAAGAGTTCTTCGGTTTCGGATATGGAAGCTTCCAGTGTGGCGGGACGGTTCAGGATGCTGAAGACTGAGGTGACTCCCTGGTTGTAGAGCGGGGTCAGGTCCCTGTCGCAGGATCCGCAGAGTACCAGGAGCGGGGTGTCGGCGGCAGCACAGTGTTTGGCCAGGGCGCCGATGACCTTGCCGCGGCTGCTCTGATGGTCGCATTTTCCTTCACCAGTGATGACAAGGTCGGCGCGGGAGATTTTTACGGGCAGTTGGAGAAAGTCCAGGATCATGGCGGTGCCGGATCTGAGGCTGGCGCCCAGGTAGGCGTGGAGGCCTCCGCCCAGTCCGCCGGCTGCTCCGGCGCCGAGCAGCTGCTGGAGGTCGCATTCCAGTTCGGCGGCGATGATCTCGGCCAGATGGCGCAGACCTGCATCCAGTTCGTCTATCATCTCGGAATCGGCTCCCTTCTGGGCGGCGTAAACATGGGCAGCACCTTCAGGGCCGTAAAAAGGGTTGTCGACATCGCAGGCCACCTCGATTTCGGTTTCCGGGATGCGGGGATCGAGATCGGTCAGGTCAATTTTATCCACCCGGGCGAGATTGCGGCCGATGCCCTTAAGTTCCTCGCCGCTAGCGGAAAGAAAACGGGCGCCCAGGGCCGAAGCCATACCGAGGCCGGCGTCGTTGGTGGCGCTGCCGCCGATCCCCAGCAGGATTTTATCTGCGCCCCGGTCCAGGGCGTCTTTGATGAGCTGGCCGGTTCCGTAGGTGGTAGTGAGAGCCGGGTTTTGCTCGGATTCCTTAAGAAGCGGCAGGCCGGAGGCTGCGGCCATTTCGAGAACGGCGGTGGTTTGGGTTTGCTGGCTGGTTGAACTACTCCGGGGTTTGCTGGATTTATTTGTTTGAACAGGTTTGGTGGATTTATTTAATTGAGGAGGTTTACTGGACTGGTTGGGGTTGCCGGGTTTGGTGGGTTTGGTGGATTGGTTGGGTTTGCTGGGTTTGCTGATATTGTTTGCTGGGCTGTCTTCGATCAAGCCGTAGCGGGCGGTTATTTCGCGGCCCAGAGGATCCTGGACCCGGGCGGTGACGAAGCGGCCGCCGGCACTGCGAACCAGACAGTCCACCGTACCTTCGCCGCCATCGGCCAGCGGAGTCAGCTGACTGCTGAAGGAAAGACTGCTGCGCTTGAGTCCATTTTCAATGGCCCGGGCAGCTTCGGGAGCTGGCAGGGCGCCTTTAAAGGAATCTGGGACAACTAAAATGTGCATCGGACTTGCCTCCCGGGAATTTTCTCTGGTTAATTTTTTCGATATAAGTAAAGTTAATCTGAATTGTCTTATAACCTTATTCTCTTTATTGTTATTTTCATTATTAGCTGAAAATAACCTTTATTAGGAATTAGTCTTTATTATAGGAATAATCTTCTTTAGTTGAAATTAGTAGGGGAATAATCTTTATTAGCTAAATTAGGGATTTATCTTTATTGACTGAGATTAATTTTTGATTTAATAACTGTGATTTTAAAGCTTGAGGATAATTTTAATATTAACATTTTTTCCTGATTAGGTCCACAATTTAGCTGGTGAGCTTTCCTTGTAGTTTCCTGTTAAATGTTGAATTTATGTGTCTGATTATTAAGCGTCGGGGCAGTTTAAGTTGCAGATTAACAATGCAGGAACTTGGTTCACCCACAAAAAGGTCTATTTTGCAAATTAATAACCAATATCATACTATATATTGTGTTTAATTGATCTTCAACCTAATATATATTGTAGCAAGAATAATTCTTAAACCTTTATGTGGGCAAACCAAGAACTTAGGATATTTTTTAAAGTTATTAATTTTGGAATAATGAATGATTTTTCTTAAAAAATTTAAAAAATCAGCTTAAAATAACGAGCCTGTGATGCTGAACATCACAGGTCATTATAGGTGTCTTGGACAGAGGGAAAGTTGTTAATATTTAAGGTTTGCCCGGCATTATCTCTGCTGGCTGATCTGGTAGGTCTGTCCGGGCTGGCCGATCTACATAGGCTGGTCGGGCTGACCGTAATATTTAAAACAACTGTTATGTTTAAGCCGGTTTAGTTTTCCGGGCGCATGGTCGGGAAAAGGATGACATCCTTGATTGAACTGGAGTCGGTAAGCAGCATAACCAGCCGGTCGATGCCGATGCCGAGACCGCCGGTGGGCGGCATACCATATTCCAGGGCCCGTACGTAGTCCTCGTCCATCATGTGAGCTTCGTCGTCGCCGGTCTCGCGGCGGGATACCTGGGCTTCGAAACGCCTGCGCTGCTCCAGGGGGTTGTTGAGCTCGGTAAAGGCATTGCCAAGTTCCCGGGCGCAGATAAAGGGCTCGAAGCGGTAGGTCAGCTCCGGCCGATCTTCGATGCGCTTGGCCAGCGGGGAAACCTCGATGGGATAATCCTTGATGAAGACGGGCTGGATCAGTTTTTCTTCTACTCGCTCTTCGAAGATCAGGTTCAGGATTTCGCCCCAGCCCGGGAGGTTTTCCTGCTGAGATTCGCTGTTCTCCGAATCATTGAATGAAGAATCTTCTGTTTGAAAATTATTGGGCGAAGAAGATCCTGCTTCAGTGTTATTGAGAACAGAATCTCTGGCTTCAATGTCATTTTGAGAAAAAGCCCTGGTTTCTGTGTTTTTGATTGAGGGGTCCCGGGATTCAGAATCTCTGGGTGAAGCAGCCCGGGGTTCAGAATCACTGTTGGCTGAATCTTCCAGACTCAGACCCAGGTCTCTGGCGGCCTGGCGGGCTTTAGCATCGTCGGTGATTTCGTTGAAATCGAGGCCGGTGTATTCTTTGACGGCTTCGATCATGGTCATCCGGGGCCAGGGGGTGGAGAGGTCGATTTCCTGGCCTTCGAATTCGACGGTGGTTGTGTCGAGGACTTTTTCGGCCACTGTGGCTACCAGGTTTTCGGTGAGTTCCATCATGTCGTGGTAATCAGCGTTGGCCTGGTAGAGTTCCATCATTGTGAACTCGGGATTATGTTTATAGGACATGCCTTCGTTGCGGAAGTTGCGGTTGATCTCGAAAACCTTCTCCAGACCGCCAACGATCAGGCGCTTGAGATAGAGCTCGGGGGCGATGCGGAGATAAAGGTCGATATCCAGGGCATTGTGATGGGTGATGAAGGGCCGGGCGGTGGCGCCGCCGGCGATGGGGTGCATCATCGGGGTCTCCACCTCCAGGAAGCCCTGGTTTTCGAGATAGCTTCTGATCTCTTTGATGATTTCGCTTCGTTTGATGAAGGTGTCTTTGACCTCAGGATTAACGATCAGGTCGAGATAGCGCTGGCGGTAGCGGAGTTCCTTGTCCTTGAGGCCATGGAATTTTTCCGGCAGGGGACGGAGAGCCTTGGTCTGAAAGGTGAAGTCGGTGACCTTAACCGAAATCTCGCCGCGATTGGTCTTGAAAACTTCGCCTTCGAGGCCGATGAAGTCTCCGATGTCGAGGCCCTGGAAAAATTCGTAGTTCTCCTCGCCAACTTCATCCTGACGGAAATAGAGCTGGATTCTGCCGGTGAAATCCTGGAGATCAGCGAAGCTGGCCCGGCCGTGGCTCCGTACTGCCATCAGCCGGCCGGAAAGGCTGACCTGTTCGCCCTCCAGTTCGGCAAAGTTATCCTTGATTTCCCGAGCCTTATTTTTGGCTTCATACTTGCTGCCGAAGGGATCGAGGCCCATTTTCTTAATTTCTTCCAGGTGCCGGCGTCTTTCGGCCCGCAATTTGTTCATCTCTTCCAGTTCTTCTGCGCTGATGCCGTTATCTTCATTGGTTGTGCCGCTCATTTTTTCACTTCCTCCAGTTAGCTTGCTGTTGGTGTTCTTCGGGATGTTTGGAAACTTGATATAATGGATAATAGTTTTTTTGTTAATTGATCTGGTTGGTCGATAGAAATTTTGTGAATTGTTTGATGGTCAATAGAATGAATTATTTGATGGTCAATAGAGTTTTTGTGAATTGAACTGGTGATTGATAAAGGTTTTTTAATTGATCTGGTGGTTAATCTTTTTTAATTGAGATAATTTTGTATTCTGTCTGGCCTTCGGGAGTGGAAACTTTGATCTCGTCGCCGATGGTGTGGCCCAGAATCGATTTGCCGATGGGTGATTCATGGGAAATTTTGCAGTTCAGAGGATCAGTCTCAGCACTGCCTACGATGGTGTAGTTGTAGATCTCCTCGGTATCCAGGTCTTCCAGTTCGACGTTGGTTCCCAGGTTGACTGTGTGCTCATCGACTTCATCTTTGGTGACAACACGGGCCTTGGCCAGCATGTTTTCCAGCTTCTTGATACGGCCTTCGACAAAGGCCTGCTCATTTTTGGCATCGTCATATTCAGAGTTTTCGCTGATGTCTCCGAAATCCCGGGCTTCCTTAATTCTCTTGGCTACCTCACGGCGTTTAACCTTGGTGAGGTGTTCAAGTTCGTTTTCCAGCTTTTCGTAACCTTCTTCTGTCAATAAAATTTCTTCGGTCATGATTTGAGGCTCCTTTTTAATAAAATTTTAAATTATAATGACAAAATTTAAACAGAAAATTCAAACCGGGCCGGATCCATTGCAGGAAGCCCAAATTTGATTGCAGTCCAGAATTCTTGGTAATTTTTTAGCTGAATATGCTTAAAGCGTTGATGTCAACGCTACTGGTATATTTCCGGCATGTGCCAGACTAGCACTGTTTGATTCCAATTATTATCAATTATAAATTATGGAAATCTTTCTGTCAAGATGAAAAGACAGGCTGTGATAAATTTAATCCCATCTTTGTGAGTTTTAAAACTGAATCTGTGGTCAGCTTCCTGGAATGGTATCATTTGCTTGGGGGTTTATGATTTGGTTTATGATTTGATTTTTAGTTCATGTTTTAGTGTGTGGTTCATAGTTTGTGGTTTCAAGTTTTTTGTTTTTGGTTCATGATAAATAATTTGTGATCTGGGATCTGTTTTTGTGATAAATGATTTGTGAACTGGGATCTGTGATATATGATTTATAATTTGTTACTTGTAATTTGGGAATTGTAATTTATGATATATGATTTATTGGCTGTTAGTTGTTGTCCAGGATTAAGTGTCTAGAATTTTAGTGTTAACAATTTGAGAGTTAAAAATTTAAGATATTGGAGACTGGATTAAGAGTTTTAGATTTATTTATTCTAAAGTAAACCCCCATGCCCCTCCGGGTCACAACAAGAGATAAAAATATTACAGCATATTTTCAAAGCAAGAAACTTGTTGTTTGTATAAATTTAATTGATCCTGGTTGCTTTCTACCAGCGGAAAAGGTAAATTAGTATTTTAGTCATCGAAATTGAAGTTTTCAGTCACATTACACATGCTTTTTCTGCACGTAAAGGAAAATGACCAGAGAAGTTATTTCGTAAAAGCTGAAATTTTTCTGCATTACGTGCCGGAAAATTATGTGTGCTGTTCCGCAACCTTCGCAATTATCAGAAAAAATAAAGACCATTAGCATTATTTTTAAGCTAAACCCCATGCCTCTTCGGAACACAAATCTGAGATTTTGGGGTGGGGGACCCCACCCCAACCATTCAAAACAATGATAACACAACAGGTAAAGGTAATTTTAAAAGTGATTTTTAATTTTTCAAGTCCTGCAGGTACTGTTTGAAGTGCTGCTCCCGATCTTCAATGAGAGCCTGCTGGTAGTTTAACAGCAGATTCTGGATACTGGGTGGTTCAGTGAGCTTGTTGATTCGGTCCCGGATCCGGGCTGCGTGGGGCAGACCCTTGATATACCAGGAAAGATGTTTGCGCATCAGGGGTACGGCTCGCTCCTGACCGTAATAATCTATAGCCCGCTGCAGGTGATCGAGAGCCTGAGAAATGCGCTCTTCGATGGTGGGTCCGGGGATTTGCTGGCCTTTGTCTACCAGGCTGAGGCTGGTTTTGACGAGCCAGGGATTGCCCTGGACGCCGCGGGCCAGCATGACGGCCTGGCAACCGGTGGTTTCCAGCATCCTGCGGGCATCTTCGGCGGTAAAGATGTCGCCGTTGCCGATGATGGAAGCGCTGGTGGAGCTGGCTATTTCGGTGATGGCTTGCCAGTCGGCCTGGCCGCTGTAAAACTGCTCCCGGGTGCGGCCGTGAACCGTGACTGCTGCTGCTCCGGCTTCCAGGACGCGGTCGACAACCCGGGCAGCTGTTAGTTTGCTGCTGTCCCAGCCCAGGCGAATCTTGACAGTTACCGGAAGCTTAACGGCTTTGGCTACGGCCCGGGTTATCCGACCGGCCTGTTTCGGGTCCTGCATCAGGGCGGCTCCGGCCCCGGTGCTGACCACCTTGCGAGCCGGACAGCCCATGTTGATATCAAGCAGATCGGGCCGGTGTTTTTCAGCTACCAGGATAGCTGCTTCGGCCATGATTGAGGGGTCGTCACCGAAGAGCTGGACTCCGATGATCCCCGGTTTTTCATGGTTAATCTCGATCAGGTTTTCGGTGCGCCGGTTACCCTGGATCAGGCCCTGACTGCTGACCATTTCGGTGAAGAGCACCCCGGCGCCAAATTCGCGCAGAATCTGGCGGTAGGGGTAATCGGTCACCCCGGCCATGGGGGCAATAAAAACTCTGGTGTTTATTTCTAGTCCATTAAGGTTCAGCACGGTTATCACTCCGGATTTCCTGGTTTTCTGCTTGTTTTGCTGAATTGAATTTCCTGAATTGTAAGGTTCTTTTCCTGAATTGAAAGGGTTTTTATGATATATAAGGATGTCTAAGTTGGTTTATATATTATGAGCATATTGGATTGTGAGTGTATTAGTTTGTAAGTGAATTAGATTTATGAGTTTATTGGATTTTGATTGCCTTAGATTGTGAGTTTATTGTATTTTTAATAGTTTTAATAGATGGCTATTTAATGGATTGTTATTGGTTAACAGGTGGTAATAATAGGTGGTTAACTCATTAAAGGTGAATCAGCCGATTTTGTTCAGGCAGGCAATATGATAGAGACCCTCCAGAGAAAGATGGGGCTCGATTCTATCAAAAATATCAGTTTCTGGCACAATGTAACCATGCAGACCCCCGGTGGCAATGACCAGAGGCCGGGCTGGCTTATCTTTCTTTTCTTCTGGCTGCTGTAGTTCAGTTTTACAACCCGGGCTTTTTTCCTGTCTCCTGTCAGAGCTATTATCGGGGTTGTCTGAAGAATCATGCTGCTTCTGCTGCTGGGAATTATGCTGCTGCTGATTTTCCTGATTTCTCTGTTGCTGTATTTCCTGCAGTTCTATCTGCTGTTCTGGCTGCTCCTCTGAATATAGTTTTGTCTGCTGCTCGGGATACTGAATTTTGTGCTGACTTCTTTTCTGCTGCATTTCCTGCTGAAAGCGGTGGACCAGGCCTTCGACCTGGGCAGTAAAGCCATAGATTATTCCCGATCTCAAGGCTTCAGCGGTGTTTTTGCCGATCACCTGTCGGGGGCTGTCAACCTCAATCCGGGGCAGTTTGGCGGCCCGGTCGAAGAGAGCTTCGGTGGCTATCGAGATGCCTGGAGCTATGGCTCCTCCCAGGTAGTCGCCATCTTCTGAGACGGCGGAAATAGTGGTGGCCGTGCCAAAGTCAACAACAATGGCCGAGGATTTGAACTTTTGATAGGCGCCGACGGCGATGACAATGCGGTCCGAACCGACTTCCCTGGGGTTTTCCATCCTGATATTCATGCCGGTTTTAACACCGGGGCCGATTATCAAGGGGTCCCGCTGGAGAAAACTTTCTGCCATCCGGCGGAAGGGCTGAACGGTGTCGGGAACCACACTGGAAAGGGCCAGACCGGTAAGGTCTTCACAGTTAGGCTCGATGGCACTAAAGAACTGATCGATGATAACCCGGTATTCTTCTGCCGTGCAGGCCGGCCTGGTTGTTATTCTCCAATTGTGCAGGAGTTTATCATCTTCGTGAACTCCAAGAACAGTGTGGGAGTTTCCAATATCGACAGTTAATATCACCCTGAATCAACCCCCCTTGGTTTGAAATAGTGAAAATAAAATTCGAAGTGGTGAAAAGTGGTGAAAAAGAAATATAAAGAAAGAGGTGTAATGATTATGATGAAATAACATAAATGATTATGATGAAATAACATAAAAATGAAAAATAAAATTAAATACGAAAATGAAATTTGGTCAGCTGATTACGGTGACATCGCCGGCCCAAAAGCGGTGCTCTTCACCTTCTTCTGTCTGCAAGACAAGCTCACCCCGGGAAGAAATATCCCGGACCTCTCCTCTGATTTCCCGGTTGCCGGTTGAGATGGCTATCTCCTCTCCAATAACCTGCAGGCTGGCCTTCCAGTCCGCGATGACTTCGGCTTCCCGACCGGTGGTGAAGAGATCGAGGAGTTGACAAAATTCCCGGAGAAAGTCAAGTAGAATTTCTTCCTCGGGGATTTCTGCGGGTGTTTTTTGAGGTATTTCTATAGGTGTTTCTATGGGCCTTTCTATGGATGTTTCTTCTGTAGTTTTATTGGATATTTCTTCTGGAATATTTTCAGGACTTTCTTCGGTGATTTCGTCGGGTTGTTTCTTGGAATTTTTTCTGGATGCTATCTGAGATATTCTTTGGGATTTTTCCTTGGCATGTTCTATCTTGGCATGTTCTATGGTATCATTGTTCTCTGGCCGATGCTGGAGATATTGTTTTAACGAGGTGGCGCGGTTTTCCAGCTCCCGGGGGAAACTGGTACGGGTGGTGTTGAGGCCGACACCGATGATGACATGGGATACGCGGTCCATGTTGGTGCTGACCTCGGCCAAGATTCCGGCCACCTTCCTGCCGGCGAGCAGGAGATCGTTGGGCCACTTCAGCTGAACGGGAAAACCGTGCCGGTTGAGTGCTCTTTCTAGGGCCAGAGAGGTCAGGCCGGTCAGCAGCGGAGACCGGTCGGGACTGATGTCAGGATGAAGCAGTAGAGAGAAATACAGGCCCTGCCCGAGAGGCGAATCCCAGCTGCGGTTGCGCCGGCCCCGGCCGGCGGTCTGTTCTCCGGCCAGCAGGAGAATATCCTGACCAAAACCGGAGCTGGCTTCGGACTGCCGGCCGGCTATCTGCTTCAACACGGTATTGGTTGATTCCACCTGCTCCCGGTATTTAAGTTCCAGGTCGGGGGTAATGTCATTAATTTTCAACTGGAGAATATCTGGATGTAGGCTTTCCGGTAGTTCGGTGAGGCGGTGTCCCTGGCCGGGATTGGATTCAACAGCCAGATCCCGTTCCTTGAGGCTGGAGATATTCTGGGATACTGCTGAGCAGCTAATGCCCAGCCTCCGACCAATTTCGGTTCCGGAGATAAACCTACCTCTGTTTTCCAGTAAAATTTTCAGGATTTTTTGTGGAGTGTTCATGCTCTTCCTCCAGGAGAATTGATTTGGGCTCTGACGTTATGACGGTGAGCTGATTGACTTGCTCAAATCATTATAATATAATTTATAATACAAAGCAACTTTTCCGGGGAATTTTGACTATTAATTCTGACTTTAATAGTTTTTTTGAACTTATTTCACTTTTTGAAGATAACTTTTCTTGAAGATAACTTTTCAAAGTTAATTTTAAAGAAAATCACACATTTTTTTAACTTAACTCTTAATTTTCTTTCCTATAATAAAATTAGCATGGTAAAGCAACAACTTAATAAAGTAACAAAAAGGCAAAAAGAATAAAGGCAAAAAGAATAAAAAATAGACAAGCAAGCAGAAAAAACTGAATAATCACACACAGAACATTAAATGACACAGGGGATTAAATAAAGTTGTCCGGGGTAAAATTAGAGAGCTAAAACTTGAATTGTAAACATAATTGTGTAGGGAAATGGATGCCTGGAAAAATAATTTATGAGAAAAGTAATTTATCGGCATATTTTTTCAAGCTCGTTACCATGCCAGTGATTATAATTGCGATATTTCGTCAACTTCGACATCAGGCAGAGAAATAAAATTTTTAGTTCATGCTGTCAGGTTCTATTTCCTGTGATAATTTTACTGTTTGGTTAAATTTATTTTGGTATTATTGAATTTAAGGTAATTGATAGATGATTGGCAGGTAACTGACGGGTGATTGATAGGTGATTGATAGGTGATTGATAGGTAATTTATAGGTAATTGATTGGTAATTGATTGGTAATTTAAAGATTGTTGATAAGTGATTGATAAAATATTTTGCCAGGAAATTTAAAAGCCAAAAATGAGAGGGTGGTTATATTGTTAAGGAAACTGGGTGGAATTCGGACTCATAAATTTGAATTGATTTCCCTGCTGGTTGTTTTGGGCCTTGGGTTGCTTTTTTCACCGGTGGTTTATGGTGAGGCTGGTGTTGTTCCTGAGAGTAATCGTAATATTATTGCCGATATTGCCAGTGAGGTTGAAGATGGAGTGGTGATGATTTCGACCGAAACCGAGGTTGATGCTGCCCGGGAGTTCCCCTTCCGGGATGATCCCTTCTTCGAGTTTTTCTTCCCTGATCGGGAATTCGAGGAGGATCCTGAACCGAGAGAGGGTTTTGGTTCCGGTTTCATAGTGACAGCTGATGGACATGTGGTGACCAATGAGCATGTGGTGGCCAATGCCGATGAGGTTAAGGTGACCATCAAGGGTGAAGAAGAAAGCCGCAGTGCCGAAGTGCTCTGGGCGGATCGCAGTCTGGATCTGGCGGTGCTGCAGGTGGAAACTGACGGCGATGAGCTAAGTCCCCTGCCACTGGCGGATTCCGATGAAATTCGTCAGGGTGACTGGGCGATTGCCATTGGTAATCCCCTGGGATTTGACCACACTGTTACCGTGGGAGTTGTAAGTGCCCTGGGCCGGCCGATTAATGTGCCCACTCAAGAAGGGATTCGGACTTATCGGAACTTAATTCAAACCGATGCTGCCATCAACCCCGGAAACAGCGGCGGGCCTCTGCTCAATATTGATGGCGAGGTTATTGGCATCAATACTGCTGTGACCATGCGGGCTCAGGGAATTGGTTTTGCCATTCCGGTTAATGAGGTCAAGTTTGCCCTGGAAGATCTGCAGGAATATGGTGAAGTTCGGATGCCCTGGATTGGAATCTATTATCAGCAGCTGACTCCTGAAGTTGCTGACTATCTGGGTATTCAGGCTGAAGAGGGCATAATAATAATGGATGTTATTCCAGGGAGCCCGGCAGAGGAAGCAGGACTGGAGACCTATGATGTAGTAACTCAGTTTGATGAAGAGCCGATTACCTCTATCGATGATTTTGCCAGTATGGTTACCGAGCAGGAAGTTGGAAATGAGGTTATGCTTCGTATTGAAAGGGATGGTGAGCCGCAGCTGATTATTCTGGAAATCGGTCAGCGGCCGGAGGAGTTTTAATTAAGCTGGAAGCGGGAATTTAGATTTGGAGAACTGGAAGGTTGCTCTACTACAGGACTGAAGAATTTGCTTTACTTTCTTAACTAAAATCTGCTGCAGTTCCAAACCAAGATTTACTACAGTTTAGAGTTTAGGCTGAGGTTATGCTTCAGTTTTAAGCTTAAATATACTGCAGTTTTATGCTTAAATATACTGCGGTTATATGCTTAAATATACTGCGGTTATATGCTTAATAAATGATATACTGTAGTTTTTGAGTTAATGATCTAATGAAATTGAAGTGGTAAATATAAGTGCCAATTGAATCTCAGACAGCGGGGGTAACACCGGGCAGTTATTTCTGGTGTTACCTTTCATTTTTTAAGTCTTCCATTTCAGTTTTCGCTTAGAAAAAGTTTGATGAACACCCTGTGAAATTTCAGGTTTAGACAATTAGG
>PWHA01000133.1 GCA_003554685.1 Halanaerobiaceae bacterium | reverse complement strand
TGGCTAAAATGGATGGAGCTATCATTCTAAATAATGATGTTGATAAAATACTGTTTGCCAATGCTCAGCTGATCCCCGATTATACCATTCCCTCCAAAGAAACCGGGACCAGACACCGGGCCGCCGAGCGGGTAGCCAAGCAGACCAATGAACTTGTGGTTGCTATTTCCCAGCGTAGGGATGTTATTACCCTTTATAAAGGCAATTCCAAGCATATGCTGGAGGATATTCGGGTAATTCTTTCCAAAGCCAATCAGGCTGTTCAAACTCTGGATAAATACCGCTCAGTTCTGGACCAGGCTCTGACCAACCTGAGTGCCCTGGAATTTGAAGATCTGGTGACGATTGCTGATGTGGTGACAGTAATCCAGCGGACCGAGATGGTCCTCAAAATCCAGCGAGAGATAGAGAAATACATAATCGAACTTGGGGCCGAGGGGCGTCTGGTTAAAATGCAGCTGGAGGAGCTGATTTCCGATGTGGAAGAAGAGGGGGTTCTTTTGATTCGGGATTATTATCAATTTGGCGAAGAAGAGGAGGAGCTGAATCCGGAGATCCTGCTCCACGAGCTGACCGACTGGTCCTCGGATGAGATGCTTTCCTCGGGAACCATCAGCAAAGCGCTGGGCTTAAGTGGTAGTGTCAATGCCATGGATCTCTCGGTTTCACCCCGGGGCTACCGTCTTTTACGCAAGATACCCCGGCTGCCAATGCCGGTCATTGAAAATCTCATTAACTATTTTGAGACCCTTGATAAGATTATCAATGCTACTCCGGAGGAGCTGGATGAGGTTGATGGAATTGGTGAAGTCCGGGCCAGATCCATCAAAGATGGACTGCGCCGCCTGAGAGACCAGGTGCTGCTGGACCGGCATATTTAAAACCGGCATATTTAAAACATGTTTCAGAGCGGCAAAGAAGCGAGAAGTGGAGGAGAAAATTGCACTTCAGGCTGCAGGTTTAAGCCTGACTGCAGAAAATGGAGACAAAAAAGAGAACATAAAAAGAGAATAAAAAAGAGAAAAGAAAATAGAAGGAAAAATATAAAAAGAGAAAAGATAAATAGATGGCGAGATTTGAAAAGGAGAAAATAAAATCATCAGTAAATGAACTCATTTGAAGTCAGTAAAAAATGAAAGTGGGAGAAGGCAGTAAAGCGGGAGAAGGCAGTAAAAACCGGGCAATAAACCTTGCAAAGAAATAGAGATATGAGGGAATTTGTTTGAATTGACAGTAAAATTTTTCAGTGATATAATAAAATTTAGGCCTATTATAGTTTGGTTTAAAGGAGCTGATCTTTATAAATGTTTGAAATTGGTGATAAAGTCGTTTATCCCAACCACGGGGCGGGGACAATTGTTGGCATTGAAACCAGAGAGATCCTGGGTGAGGAGAAGAAATATTATATCATGAAGCTTCCCATCGGGGAAATGAAGGTTATGATCCCGGTCGATAAGGTTGATGAAATCGGGGTGCGAGGTATCATCGATGAAGAAGAGGCCGATCAAATTATTGCTCTTTTAAAGGGTGAGAAGAGCAAGATGTCGCAAAACTGGAACAGGCGCTACCGGGCCAATATGGAAAAGCTCAAGACCGGAGATATTTACGAGGTCGGAGGTGTGGTCCGGGATCTTCATATCAGAGATGAACAGAAGGGTCTTTCCACCGGAGAGAAGAAGATGCTCAGCAATGCCAAGCAGATTCTCGTGAGCGAACTGGTTCTGGCCAAGGATGCCGAAGAAGAGGAGATTGAAAAGCTCATATCGGAGGCCTTTGAAGATAACCCTCATATCGATAATGAAGAAGAGGATAAATAATGCTGGAGATAAGAGCATACAGTGATTAGCAGCAAAATGAATTTATTGTTTTGCTGCTTTTAGTTCCAAAATAGTCCGGAGCTGAAGCCAGTGAAAAAAGGCAGCAAAGCTGATGAAAGCCGGTGAATGAAAGAATAAAAGCTGTTTAAAAAGTCTAGAGCTGGAATTGAAGAAAAAGATAGCAGAAACTGCTGGAAAATGAGGGAATCTTCTGCCGGATTTGGCTAAATTGTTCTGGCCGGGATTTAATCCGGAAGATTGCTTTCTGTGAGGTGGGAAGGGGGTGAAGCTGTTGCTGAAAAAGTTGATGCGGGCTGTTTTAACAATATTCGGGGCGGTAATTGGTTATAATCTGGTAATAATTATGGGCATGGCCAGTGAAGTGGAGCTGGCTATTAATAATATTAATAATATTTTTACCAGCGCTCAATTCGTTGGCCTTTTAACCGGGGGACTGTTTGGATTTATAGCCCTGACCATGGCGGTTGAAAAAATTCTGCAGTTTGTTTTAAGCTTTGAAACCAGGATTAAGGAAATTACCTGGGAAAAAGCCGCTGTTGGACTGATGGGTATAATTGTTGGATTAATACTTGGAGCACTTATAAATTTTGCTTTTTCTATTCCCAATATTCCCAGGCTGGGCCTGCCTCTGCAGATTTTAATCAATATTACTGCTACCTATCTGGGATTTTCTCTGGCAATCAGCCGGGTGGAGGAGATCAGCGATTTTTTCTTTACCCAGAGCAAGAATGTGATCAACTATGGTGAGGTTGAAGGTATTGAAGATTTCAACTTCAATAAAATTCTGGATACCAGTGTGATTATCGACGGCCGGATTGCAGATATCTGCCGGACCGGTTTTGTGGAGGGTAACCTTATTATTCCGGAGTTCATTCTGGAAGAACTGAGACACATTGCCGACTCCTCTGATGTGCTCAAACGCAACCGGGGCCGCCGGGGACTGGACATTCTTAAGCAGATGCAGCAGGATGAAGGTATTCAGGTAGAAATTATTAATAGGGACTTTGAAGAAATTCCGGAGGTTGACAGCAAGCTGGTCAGGCTGGCTAAGCTGATGCAGGGGGTTATTGTCACCAATGATTATAATCTCAACAAAGTGGCCGAACTTCAGGGCGTCGGTGTTCTCAATATTAATGAACTGGCCAATGCTGTTAAGCCTGTGGTTCTTCCTGGCGAGGAGATGGATGTCAAAGTGATCAAGGAGGGCAAAGAGGACGGTCAGGGAGTGGGCTATCTTGATGATGGTACCATGATTGTGGTTGATAACGGGGTTAATTACATCGGCGATGATATTTCGGTACTGGTGACCAGTATTCTCCAGACTGCTGCCGGCCGGATGATCTTTGCCAAACCGAAATCTGAAGAGCAGGAGGCCTATAACTGAAGTGCTGTCGGCCTGCTGCAGTCTCATTAGAACTAATTGCAGCAGCAGGGTTTATTTTCTTAAGTTTTTGTGTTAAATGTATTAAAATTGCAATTATCTTATATGGGATTTTGGTCAAAACCTTTAATGTTTTATGATATTATAGTTAAAAATTGATTATAAATTGCCGGTTTGCCTGTCATATTTGCAATAAATGAATATTAACCAGAGTTAAAATAATTAACCGGAATAATGAGGAGAGTAATAATGAAACTGGGAGTTATTATTCCTGCTGCCGGACGGGGAAGCAGAATGCAGCGGGAGGATAAAAAACAGTTCATAGAACTTGCTGATAAGCCGGTCCTGTACTATACCCTTAAGGCCTTTCAGAGTTGGCGGGTTAAAATCAGCCAGCTGAATGTTATGGTAACTGAAGAGGATATTAATTATTGTAAGAATGAGGTTTTGAGTGGACTGGACTTTGCCGGGACACCTGTCAGGGTTCTGGCCGGCGGCAGAACCAGACGGGAGACCGTCCGTCTGGGTCTGGCAGCCCTGGATGTAGAAGTGGAGCAGGTCCTGATTCATGATGGGGCCCGGCTCTTTGTTTCCCATGACCTGATCGCCCGGGTTCTTAAAGCCCTGGAACAGCATCAGGCTGTTACAGCTGCTGTACCTGTAAAGGATACAATTAAAAAGGTTAATTCTGCAGGCCTGGTTGAGGAAACTCTGGACCGCGATTCTTTGAGGGCAGTCCAGACTCCCCAGGCCTTTTCCTGTGAGCTTTTAACAAGGGCTCATGATAGCGCCGGTCCCGAGGTTAGGGTTAATGATGATGCTTCGCTGGTTGAGCTTTTAGGTGCAGGGGTTTACGTGGTGGCTGGCGAGGAAAGGAACTTCAAGCTTACCACTCCCCAGGATCTGGCCCGGGCCAGGTTTCTGCTGGAGGAAGTGGAGAAGAAAACCTTCGGAGGATGAGGCATTTTAATAAGGAAGATGGGGTATAAGGTAAGGAAGATTGGTGATGAGAAAGATTGGGTATAAGGTAAGGAAGATTAGTGATGAGAAAGATTGGAAATGAGGTAAGGAAGATTAGTGATGAGAAAGATTGGAAATGAGGTAAGGAATATTGGGAGCGAAAATAAGACTATATAATTAGGGAGCAATATTAGTAATATTAACGAGTAACATCAGTAATATTTGAGAAATATTATTAATATTATAGAGGTATTATAGAGGGGTCAGGCAGATAGGGGCCAGGCAGCAACAGGAGCTAATAGCTAATATTATATGAGTAGTCGGGCGGGAAGTAACTTTTTAGAAGATATTGATAGCAGCAGTATAGAAAAGTCAGTGAAATAAGAGAAGAGCCTAAGAGAAGATAGCTAAGGCGGTGGAAACATGAGAGAGGATGGAAGCAGGGAAAAGGAGAGAAGCAGAGACCGGCTGAGAATAGGTCAGGGGATTGATTTCCATAAATTCACCCCGGAGAGCAGTCTGATTCTGGGGGGCTGTGAAATTCCCCATGAATACGGGCTTGATGGTCATTCTGATGCCGATGTTTTGACCCATGCGGTAATGGATGCCATCCTGGGAGCCCTGGGAGAGGGCGATATCGGGGAAATTTTTCCCGATAGTGATTCGGAATACAAAGGCGCCCGCAGTCTCAATCTGCTCGGGCACCTCAGGGCTGAGTTTCTGGAGGGAAGTTTTGCAATTATAAACCTGGATGTTACAATAATTGCTGAAAGTCCCAGGTTAAATAAATACAAAGAGGCCATGGGGAAAAATTTGGCCTGTACATTGGGGATTAATAATGATAGAGTGAATATTAAAGCAACCACCACCGAGGGCATGGGATTTATTGGTGAAAGTCAGGGAATGGCTGCCCAGGCAGTGGTACTGCTGGAAAAAAATTTTACCCAGAGCAGGAGTGATAGTTAATGAAGGTAAGAGATGTTATGACCAAAAATCCAATAACCATTGAAGAAGATGCTACATTACTGGAAGCAGAAAGGCTGCTGTCGATCAATAAAATCGGCAGATTGATTGTGGTGGATGAAAAGGATAAGGTTGTCGGGATTATTACCGATGGAGATTTCATGGAGAAGAAGGATCTCAGTGCCAGTATTTCAAGCCTGGTTTCCCGGGACCTGATCAAGGTTGAGGCTGAAGAGCCGGTCAAGAAGGTGGCCCAGATGATTTCCGAGAACCAGATAGGCGGGGTACCTGTCTTCGAAAACGGAGAACTGGTGGGAGTTATCACCGCCGAGGATATTGTGGAGGGTTATGTTCGCCAGGATCAGGATGATATTGATACTCACAAGGATGTTGTTACCCCCGAGAGCGCCGCTATTTATCTGGCCATGACCAGAAGCCGGGAGTATGAGGAGTACTGGCTGGAGAAAATCAGGGGTTACGGTTATCAGGGCGCCATTACCCAGACCGGTGCCAGCGCTGAAAAGCTGCCGATCAAGCTCAGGGAAAGCACCACGGTGGCGGCAATTGCCCGGGATGTTATTGAGGAGAATCCCCGGCAGAAGATGGCTATCTCCAATGCTGTCAAGGATGCTTACAGTCAGCTGGCACTGATTAATCCCGGACTGGGGGGCGGCTTTAAAATTGCCGTGGTTAAGGGCGATGGCTATGTCTGTGTTGCTATCTTCGGCAGATTCGGTCATGCTCTGGTCGATGGTACCGAGATGCTGACGATTGGAACCTCAGTTATCTAGTTAGAACCTCGGTTATCTAGTTAGTTGATTTTAAAAAGGAAATTATGGTTCACCCACAAAAAGGTCTATTTTGCTTATCAACAAACAAAAACATGCTATATGTTGTATTAAATTGAACTATAACCTACTATATATTGTGGCAAGATTAACTCTTAAACCTTTTTGTGGTCAAATCAAATTATAATTGGATAAAAAATTTTAGACAAATAATATGTAAGATTGTTTACACTGCATCACAATAACAATGTTTCCACTGCATAAAGTCGAATTTGACGAATTATCGCAACTATAATCACTGTCATGGCAAGAATCCTGCTAAAAGTTTTACCGAAAAATTACTTTTCGCATCGTAATCAACAATCAATAATAAAATATAATCAGAGGAAATCAGAGGGAAAAGAAGTCTTAGATATTATAAATACAGAGGAAAAAGAAGTCTTAGATGTTATAAATAATCTGCTGGAGAAGGAGATGATCTTAAAGATGCAGGAAGATAAGGAGATGAGGCTGAGATTCCCCCCCAGTCCCACCGGCAAGATTCATGTTGGCAACATCCGGGCGGCGCTGTTTAACTGGCTCTGGGCCCGGAAAAAGGGAGGGAAACTGATTCTCAGAATTGAGGATACCGATACCGAACGCTCCAGCCGGGAGTTTGAAGAAATCATTTTTAAGGAGCTGAACTGGCTGGGGATGGATGTTGATGAAGGCCCCAACATGGGTGGGGACTACGGACCCTACCGACAGTCGGAGAGGCTGGAGATTTATCAGCAGCAGCTGGATAAGCTCCTCAGGGAGGGTAAGGCCTATAAATGCTACTGCAGCAAGGAGGAGCTGGAGGAGATGCGGCAGCGGCAGAAGGAGGCCGGGGAGATTCCCCATTATGATGGACGCTGCCGGGATTTAGATCCTGCTGAGGCTCCTGAGGATGCCGATTATGTGCTGCGCTTTAAGATGCCGGAAACTTCCGAGGAGATTGTGGTCAGGGATCTGATCCGGGGTGAGGTCAGTTTTTCCAGTGAGGACTTTGATGACTTTGTCATTCAAAAATCCGATGGTATGCCGACCTACAACTTTGCCGTGGTGGTAGATGATGCTCTGATGGAAATCAGCCAGGTGATCCGGGGCGAGGACCATCTTTCCAACACTCCCAAGCAGGTTAAGATCTATCAGGCGCTGGATTTTCCCGTGCCGGACTTTGCCCATCTGCCTCTCATACTGGATGAGGAGCGGGCCAAGCTGAAAAAGCGCTCCGACGAGCAGGCTGTTTATATTGGAGAATTTCGAGAACAGGGTTACCTGCCCGAGGCTCTCTTTAATTTCCTGGCTCTGCTGGGCTGGTCGCCCGAGGATGAGCAGGAAATCATGAGCCGGGAGGAACTGGTGGAGAAATTTGATATTTCCCGGGTTAATAAGAGCGGGGCGGTCTTTGACCGGGAGAAGCTGAACTGGATGAATAATGCCTACCTGAAGGAGGCCGATCTGGACCGGCTGCTGGAACTGGCCCTGCCCTATCTTAAAGAGGCCGGTTATCTGGAGGAATTCGGCTGGCTCATGGAGGCCGGAAGATTCAGTGAAGAGAGAGAGCCTGATCGGGACTGGCTCAAAGAGGTTATTGATCTGGGCCGGGACGGAATCAGCTGTCTCGCCGAGCTGCCCGCTGAAGTTGATCTCTTTTTTACCGATCTGAAGCAGGAGGATCCCGAAGCAGCAGCCCAGGATTTTCAGGATCCAGAAGTTAAAGAGGTTTTTCAGAGGCTAAAAGCTGAACTGGACGGGCTTGCCAGTGAGGCTGACTACAGCGAAGAGAGCATCAATCAGGTTTTTCAGCAGGTCAGAAATGAGACCGGTGTCGGCGGCCGCAAATTCTACCATCCCCTGAGGCTGGCTCTGACCGGGCGAGGCTCGGGACCGGATCTGGTTAAATTTGCCTGGTTGCTGGGCCAAAAAGAGACCTGCCGGCGGCTCGAGCTGGCTTTAGAGCAGGGAGAGTAAAGGAGGCCAAGGATGAAAGTTTATAACTCTTTAACCGGCAAAAAGGAGAAATTTGTTCCCCATGTCCAGGGTGAGGTCAGGATGTATGTCTGCGGCCTGACAGTCCAGAACTATTCCCATCTGGGACATGTCCGGGGGGCTATCAACTATGATGTTATTCGCCGCTATTTAAGATACAAGGGCTATCAGGTGAAATACATCCAGAACTTTACCGATATCAATGAGAAGATCGTGGCCCGGGCTGAAGAAGAGGGCCTCAAGCCGATGGAACTGGCCAACAAATATGCCGAGGCCTACATTGAGGATCTGAAAAACTTAAACGTGGAGATGCCGGATTATTTCTGCCGGGTTTCCGATAATATACCGGAGATAATTGAAATGATAGAGACCTTAATCGAACGGGGCCATGCCTACGAGGCCGAAGGCAGTGTCTATTTCAGTGTGGAGAGTTTTGAAGATTACGGCAAGCTTTCCGGCCGGAAACTGGAGGAGATGGAGGCCGGTTCCCGGGTCGAGGTTGATGCCAGCAAGCGGCATCCTCTGGATTTTGCCCTCTGGAAGAGTTATGAGGAGGAACCCAGCTGGGACAGTCCCTGGGGTCGGGGCTGGCCGGGCTGGCATATTGAATGCTCGGCCATGTCTTTAAAGTATCTTGATGGCAAGCTCGATATTCACGGGGGAGGCACCGATCTGGTCTTTCCCCATCATGAGAACGAGATCGCCCAGTCCGAGGCCTACACCGGTGAGAGTCCCTTTGTCAAATACTGGTTGCACAATGGCACCGTTGACATGTCAGGAGAGAAGATGTCTAAATCCACCGGGAACTTTTATACCACCCGGGAGCTTTTAGAGGAGTTTTCCGCCAATGAGATCCGCTATTATATCCTGACCAAGCACTACCGCAGCCCGATTGATTTTTCCTTCGAGGAGCTTAAGAACAGCCGTAAAAGCCTGAAAAAACTGCTCAATACCACCGAGCAGCTCGATAATCTCCTGGAAAAAAGCGAGGAGATCGATCAGGATGACCGGCTCTTTCTTCAGGAGGAGTTTGTCGATAAGCTTAAAGCCCACCGCCAGGAATTTGGCGAGGCCATGGATGATGACTTCAACACCGCCCGGGGCATGGCGGTAATTCACAATCTGGCTGGTGATATCAACAGCTTCATCAACTCCGAGGATTTTGAACTGGGCAGGAATACCAGGCAGCTGCTCCGGGAGGCCCGCAAACTGCTGGAGAAGCTGGCGGAGATTATGGGTCTGAAACTGGAGGTGGTCGGCCCCGAACTAGAGAGCGGTAAGTTTGCTGAACTGGTTGATTATGTGGTTAAGCTCCGGGAGGAAGCCCGGGAGGAGAAAAACTTTGAGTTGGCTGACAGGATTCGGGATGATCTTGAGCAGCTGGGGATTGAAATCAAGGATACCCCCCGGGGTCCGGAGTGGAAATTGAGAAGAAGTGATAACGATGGAAGTTAAACCCCGGGCCCGGCTGATTGATTATGATGAGGAGGCTGAGGGCAAGATTGCCACGGCCGCCCGGCTCTGCTATTCCCGGCAGGGAGCTGAGGAACTGCAGGAGCAGATGTCCCGGGAGGAGAAAGAAGAGCTGGTCAGGAAGATTTTAGATTTAGGGCACTATTCCACCCTGGAACATGCCTATTTTACCTTTCATATTGTCTGCAGCCGGGTTACCAGCCATCAGCTGGTCCGGCAGCGGGTTGGAGTTTCCTATAGCCAGCGTTCTCAGCGCTATGTTCAGGAGGACGGTTTCTCTTACATCATTCCCCCCAGCATAAAAAGGGCTGGTGGCCAGGTGCTTAAGGAGTTTAAAGAGCACTATCAGCAAAGCCAGGAACTTTATAACCGGCTGCTGGATGAGGATATTCCTGCTGAGGATGCCCGCTTTCTACTGCCGGCAATTAAGACTAACCTGGTGGTTACCTATAATGCCCGCTCTCTCTACCATTTCTTCTCGCTGCGCTGCTGTAGCCGGGCCCAGTGGGAGATCCGCGGCCTGGCCCGGCAGATGCTGAAGCAAGTCCGGGAGGTAACTCCCGTGCTCTTTGACAAGGCCGGAGCTGACTGTGAGGTTAAGGGGGAGTGTCCCGAGGGCGAGCTGAGCTGCGGCAGGCTTGAGAAAATTAAGTCCGATGAGGGAGACGAGGGAGAAGATAAGAAGATTAAGGGAGATAATAAGACCTGCTAGAGGTAATCAAGCTAGATAGAGGGAATCCTGCTAGAGAGGGAATAATGCTAGATAGAGGGAATCCTGCTAGAGGGAATAATGCTAGAAATATTCCGGCCTGCAGGCAGTTACCGGTAAGGCAGCAGCTAGACAAGGACTGTTTGAGAGAAGTAACATGAAAATAGCGGCAGGATTGAGAAAAATCTGACAGGAGTGGAGGAAGCAGATAATGGCTAAAATTCCGGGGCGGAATCCGGTGCTGGAGGCTTTGGCCGGACCCCGCCGGCTTAAGGAAATTTTTCTGGCTCATAACAGCCAGGGTGAGGCTGTGGAGAGAATAGTTGCCGGGGCTGAAGAGCAGGAAATCAAGCTCACCCGGGTCAGCGAAAGCCGCATTGCTGAGTTGGCTGGGACCGACAACCCCCAGGGAGTTGTGGCTCTGGGCGAGGAGCTTAAAAACCTTCATCTGGAGAATGTGCTGGAGTCGGCCCTGGCTGAGTCTGACAATCCCCGTTTTCTCCTGCTGGATCAGATCCAGGACCCCTATAATTTCGGGGCGCTAATCCGGACGACCCGGGCGGCCGGTTTTTCCGCTGTAATCTATCCCAAAAACCGCTCCTGCCAGGTGACACCGACGGTGGTCAAGGCCAGTGCCGGAGCGGTGGAGTGGATTGACCTCTGCCAGGTGACCAATTTGAACCGGGCCCTGTTCCGGCTGAAGGAGGCCAGCTGCTGGATTGCCGGTGCCGATGCTGCCGCCGAGCAGCTCTATTATCAGGCCGATCTGACCGGTGCACTGGGCCTGGTGATTGGCAGCGAAGGCAGCGGGCTCAGGCGGTTGGTACGGGAAAACTGTGATTTTCTGGTGGCTATTCCGGTTCTGGAACATCCCGGCTCCCTCAATGCTTCGGTGGCGGCCGGTATTATTGTATTTGAAACAGTCAGGCAGAATAAAATTTTAACTTGACTAAAAAAAATTAAGCAAGTATAATGATAGTGTATAAAGGGAGGGGATGTCGGTTGAAAGGAAATGCACAGGAAAGGATCAGCTACGAAGATTTTACCCAGATGTCTGATGATGAATTGATTGAACATATTCATCAAGGCGACTGTGAAGCGCAGGAAGTTTTGATTAAGAGGTATAAGAATTTTGTACTGGCTAAATCACGTTCCTATTTCCTGGTCGGAGCAGACAGGGAGGATATTGTTCAGGAGGGAATGATTGGCCTTTATAAAGCTATTAGAGACTACCGGATTGAACGCCTTGCTTCTTTTCGGGCCTTTGCTGAACTGTGCATAACCCGCCAGATAATTACCGCTATCAAAGCAGCCACCAGGCAGAAACATCAACCCCTGAATTCCTACATTTCTTTAAACAAACCTATCTATGATGAAGAATCGGACAGAACCCTGCTGGATGTTTTAAAAAGCGGCAAACTCAGCAATCCCGAACAGCTATTTATCGGCAAGGAGACCTATCAGCTGATTGAAGGCGAGATCAACGAAATGCTCAGCGATCTGGAGTATGATGTTCTCCAGGAATATCTGGAGGGCAAATCCTATCAGGATATTGCCGACTCCATTGATAAACATGTGAAATCGGTGGATAATGCCCTGCAGCGGGTGAAGCGCAAGCTGGAGGATTTTCTGGAGAAGAATAATATCTGTTAAAGATTTGCTTACTTTAAAGATTTGCCGGGCTGGTAAGGTTTAAGTATTTGATAGAGCAGTTTTAGATAATGTAATAAAAAGCAGCCTTGCAAACCCCCGAAAAAAGAGACAAAAAACAGATATAGACAGATATAGAAAGAAGCAGCCTGTAGAAAACAATTCAGATGCTGTCATAAGCAGTTTTAAAAATGCAAAAGGATTTAAAAGATAGATTTAAAAGATATTTTAAATAAAATAATAATAAGCAGATAAAGTAATATTAAACAGCTTTTAATTGGGTCTTAAATAAAATAGCTTTTCTTAAATCTAAAATAGAAAGCTTTTATTAAATCTAAAATAGAATAAATTTAATAAAATAAAATAGCTTAAAATAGCTTTAAATAAAGCTTGAAATAAGATGGCTTTAAGTAAAATAAGTAACGGTAAGAAAATAACATCAAGAAAAAAATAAGAAAAAAGAATGTTAACCAGTCTGTTCCGCTCCTGCTATTAAGTGAGCGGAAACTGGTTTACATAGCTTTTGTGTGCAATTTTTAGTTAATTTTTAAAACGGTCCTGTTATCAGCTCTGTTTAGCCGCCTCCGGGCTGTGTTTTAATAGCTTTTCGGAAAAATTTATTAAATTTACTCTTAAAGCTTTCAGTACAATTTGGCTCATTTAAATTTCCTTGTTGCTGATGCAATGCTGGACAATAATCTCTGCTGACTTGATCTTGTTGTCAGGACTGGAAGAGATAAAAAATTTTTAATAATAACGTTTTGTTTGCCTATAGCTACCTGAACAACATGATATTTGATAAGAGCTTACAATTTTAATGTTTTTAATGTTATAGGGTTTAATTATAATGATATCAGGCTTATTATTATCAGGATTTGAGTTTGGTTAACAGGATTAGAAATCAAAGGAGGATGAGAAAAAAATGGCAAAGGAAAAGTTTGAAAGGACAAAGCCCCATATTAACATCGGTACAATCGGTCACGTTGACCACGGCAAGACCACACTGACAGCAGCGAT